>JACDBF010000224.1 GCA_013695055.1 Actinomycetota bacterium | reverse complement strand
CGGCGGTCGCCGGCGGGGCTACGGACGGCGCGGGCCGCCTGCTGGCGACCTTCAACGTTCGCTACGTGGTGCTGGAGCGCGCGCCGGGCGTGGGCCGGTGGCTGGAGCAGAGGGATCTCGGCGTCGCTCGCATCGAGCGTGATTACCTGCTGCTGGAGAATCAGTCGGCGTTTCCTCGCGGAGCCGTGTACGACCGGCTTCCGGGCGCGGCGCTCGACCCGGGAACCGCGTCCGCTGCTGAGTTGGCGTCTTTCCCGGCGAGGTCCACGGCGCTGGTGACCGTGAGCCGGCAAGCCGCCTCCGCCTACGCGGCGGGATACGCGCGGGGACCGGGAGCCGTCTTTTTGGGAGAGGCACGCCATCCCGGGTGGCAGGCGCGGATGGGATCAGCGGGCCTCGAGCGGACCCAGGAGTCGTGGGGCAATGCCTTCACGGTGCCCGCGAGCGCAGAGGGAGCCGTGACGATCATCTACGAGAGGCCGCTGGGCGACCTCGCGTGGCTCTTCGCCGCCCTCATTGCGTGGCTCGCCGTCTTGGGAGCTGCGATGTCCCGGAGGCGATCGGGCCTGGTGACGCGCCCAACGGTGAGAGCTTCGGCGTGACCGAACGTGGGCGCGAGGTGCTCCTGGCTGCGGCCATCGTCACGCTGGCGGTCGCCGGGCTGTTACTCGAGGCCACGGTCGCCGAGCAACGCGTGCCTCTCGCCACCGAGCGGGCGGCTGCCTTTGTTGACGGAGCAACCTATTGCCCGCCCCTGTCCGGGGTGGATGGCGTGACGGAGGAGATCGCCGTCGCTTCCCTCACCGGGGGCCCGGCATCGGTTTCCTTGAACGAGGGCGAGATGGGCCGCCGGCTCGATTCGGGCCCGCTTTCTCTCGACGCGGGGGTCGCGGAGCAAGCCGAGGTCGTGCTCGCTCACGGACAGCCCGTGGCGGCGTCCGCGAGCATCACGTCGACGAAAAGAGCCCGCGGCCGCGCGGCCGCGGGCTGCTCCAAGAGCGCGGCCGGGCGCTGGTTCTTTCCCTCGGGTACCAGCGCCATCGGCTACGACGAGCGCCTCTTGATCTTCAATCCGTTCCCCGACGAGGCCGTGGTGAGCATCTCGTTCGTGACGCCGACGGGCGAACGCGTCAAGTCGGCTCTGTCCGACGTCGCCGTGCCCGCGGGCCAGGCCAAAGAAGTGCGAGTTAACAGCTTCATCACCCCGCACGCGCGCCTGGGGGCGGTCGTTTCCGCCGTGAGGGGCCGGGTGGTGGCGTGGAAAACGGTCTTCGCAGCTCCGAAGCGCGGCATCGAGGGCGTTGACGCCACACTCGGCGCAACCGCGGCCCGCGACACCTGGTACTTCCCCGAGGGAGCTGTGGGCAAGGACGTGGTCGAGGAGCTGGTGGTGCTGAATCCGAGCCGGCGGACCGCCATCGTCACCATCTCGCTGGCGGCGGGGAGCGAGGCCGCCCGGCCCCCGGGCCTCGTGAACCTGTCCGTGCCCCCCCTTTCTCTTCGGGTCGTATCTCTGCCTCGATCCGCGCCGCGCGCGGCGACGGGCGAGACGGTGGGCGTGAGCGCCATCGTGGGCTCCAGCAACGGGGTCGGTGTGGTTGCGGAGCGGCGGATCTCCTACAAGGCCCGGTCGCGTGAGGGCGTCACCTCGGAGCTGGGCGCGACCACCGCGTCCGGCTCCTGGCTGCTGCTCCCGGCCGGGAGAGCGGGGCGAGCCGATGCGCTCACGATCCTGAATCCCAGCGGGAGGAACGCGCGCGTCGCTATCACATTCCGGCGTCCCGCCGGCTCGCCTCTCGCGCCGGAGGCGCTCCAGGCCGTTTCGATAGGGGCGGGGTTTCGCGTCAAGATACCGGTGCTCCGGTGGACCAAGGGCCTGCCGGTGGCGATTGCCGTCGACGCGAGCGCGCTCGTGGTGGCCGAGCGCTCCTCTTACTCGAAAGACCCGGCCGACGCTTCCGACCTGATGGGAGTTCCCGTCCCGATTGAAGTGCGGCCTTAGCCCGTGGCGCGGCCGACCACTCGCTCGGAGTAGTCGTTCACCCCGTCCAGGAAGAAATCGAAGAGCGCCGCTTGGCGGTCGTTGATGGGCGCCATGACCTCGGGATGCCACTGGACGCCGATGACCCATGAGTGGTCGCTCGAGACGACGGCTTCCAGCACGCCGTCCTCGGCCCACCCGATCTCTCGCAGCGGAGCCGCCACTCGGTCGAGCGCCTGATGATGGTGGGAGTTGACCGTCGAGCGGGGGCCGCCGAGCACATCGGTGAGCATGCTTTTCTCGGTGAGCCGCAACTCGTGGGCGGGCTCGGCGCGCGGCCTGTCGCGATCGTGCGGGAGGCGCCCGGGAACGTCGCTCAAGTGTTGCTCGAGAGTGCCGCCCAAGCCCACATTGAGAAGCTGCATCCCTCGACAGATGGCCAGCACCGGCATGTCGCGCTCGAGCGCTTCACGCAGGAGGTTGAGCTCGAAGCGATCACGCAGAGCACAGATGTTGTGGGTGCGCGGATGACGCTCTTGCCCATAGG
>JACDBF010000220.1 GCA_013695055.1 Actinomycetota bacterium | reverse complement strand
GCATTCGGTAGTCCTTTCTTCTCGAGGCTCCGGCCGGGGCGCTACGCCAAAGGTGTGTCGCCGAGTCCATGGCGCAGCTCTTCCACGGATTCCAGCACCAGGACGGCTCCGGCGGCTTCGAGCTCTTGCTGCGAAAAACCTCCGGAGAGCACTGCGATGGTGTCGATACCCGCCCGCTTCGCGGCCTTGCAATCGAAGGTCGAGTCCCCAACCATCACGGCCGTTCCCCCACCGGCGATGTCTAGGGCTGCGTGGATCAGATCCGGCTCGGGCTTGGTCGCGTCCACGTCGGCCGAGGTCGTCCATCCGTCGACGATCTCGCGCGCGTCCAGAAGATCGAGATAATGTTCCATCTCTTCTGATTTGGCCGAGCTTGCAAGCACCACGGCCCGGCCCCCTTCTTTGAGGTGGAGGATTAGCTGCCGGGCCCCTTCCATCGGCTCGACTTCATCGATGAGATCCGCGTAGAGCGATTTTTCAGCGGCGCGCACTTCGTCGCCGACACGCTCCTCGACATCTTGCCCGGCGAGCGCGGCGACCAGGTGGTCGCCGCCCATTCCGATGTGCCGATGGATGCGCCATAAAGGAAGGATCAAGTCGTGTTTGCGGAAAGCGCGATACCAGGCGATCGCGTGCTGATAGTTGGTATCGATGAGGGTTCCGTCGACATCGAGAATGGCGGCCGGCGGCCTCACGTGGAGCGTCCTCCCACCGAGGTTCTGAGCTCCTTCACGCGTGCCGGCCCGCTGCTCTCGGGGCTGAGAGGTGGAGTGTCGAGTCCCGCTCTTTCACGCATGCCGGTCATCACTTCGAGCAGGGCGTCGTCCGCTCGGTGAGCGGGAACCCAACCCAGCTCGTCGCGGGCGCGCGCCCCATCGAGCAGAGGTACTTGAAGCCCCATGTCGAGCCAGCCGTCCGGCGTGGGCTGAAGGTGCATACGCCAAGTGAGGTTAACGAAGATGCGGAGCCCTTTGGGAGAGACCTTGACCGTTCGCGCGCCGAGCAAAGAGCCCACCGAGGAGGCGTCGAGCACCGGATCGGCCACGATGTTGAAGGCGCCTCGCACGTCGCTCAACAGCGCCAGGCGATAAGCCTCTGCGACGTCGTCTGAATGCACACCCTGGACTCGGAGCCCCGGGACGTCGGGAACTATGGGGATCAAACTCTTGCGCAGGAGGAACGTCGGTAGCAGTGGGCCGGCGAAAACCCGTCTGATTCCTGTGGCCGATTCTCTCTTGAAGGAAAGCCCCGGGCGCAGACGGACTACGCGCAAGCTTGGGTGCTCGATCTCGAAAGAGTCGAGCAAGCCCTCGACCTCAGCCTTGTGGCGCGAGTAGAAGGACGTGGGGACACCGCCGGCCGGCCAGCTCTCGTCTACCGTCCGATCCTTGGGGCCAGGGGAGTAGGCGCCTATGGAAGAGGCATAAACGAGCGTTCTTACGCCGGCTTCGGCGGCGGCTTTGAAAACGCGTGCGCTGCCGTCGACATTGGTCTTGCGCGTGGTTGCCAGGTCGCGGGAGGGCTGTATCAGCCACGCGAGATGCACGACTGCGTCCGCACCGGCAAAGAGACTTGTCAGGTCCGAGCTTGAGATGTCGGCCGCCGCCCATGTCACCTTTCGCCACTGGAGGCTGGGTTTGCGGCGGGCGATACCCACGATCGAATCTACTGCCGGGTCCTCTCGCAAAGCTCTAACTAGGCTGGTACCGATGTTGCCGGTGGCGCCGGTAATCGCAATCCTCATCGTGGCAGTGGTACCCGAAAAGTCGGCCGGCACACGCACTTGCCCGATAGCGCTCTCATGCAGAGATCCCGGTCACGACCGTCACGATTCCGGCGGCGCCGGCAAAAATCAGGATGGCGGGGCGAAGCCATCGCCTATCGAGCAAATGGATGGTCCTTTTGCTGAGCCACAGGCCGAGGGCGACGCCGGGCAACAGCTCCACGGCGAGACGTGCATGCGACCCGTCGATCCGCCCGACTATGAGGAGGCCGGTTAAGGACATCAGCGCTCCGATGACGAAGGAGGCCGACAGCGTGGCCCTCAGCACCGGGCCGGGCCTGCTCTGATAAGCGAGCGCGAGTGGCGGCCCGCCGAGGGCCGCGGCCGTGCCCATAACGCCAGAGGCGACGCCCGCGGACAGATGCGCTCCTGAGCGGCTCTCGAAATCGGGTGCAAACGCGCTTACGACCACTGCGACGAGGATGATTGAGCCCATGAGAACCGCGAGATCGTCATCGGGGACGATCGTGAGGAGCCACAGCCCGGCGCCGGTCCCGAAGATCCTCCCGGCAGACGTGAGCGCGAGTCCTCGCAGGTCCACCGCGTGACGCTCGCGATAAGTGAGAAAGATGGTCATGGGCAGAGCCACGAGCAGGATCGCGGCGGGGAGCAAGCGCGGTTCGATCAAGGTGAGCGTGGGCACCACCACGAGAGAAAAGCCGAAGCCGATCGAGCCCTGGATCGCGGCGGCCACCACCGCGGCGGCAACCGCGATGAGGACTTGCTCCCAGCTCAAGGCGCCCGTCATCGCCAGACGATAAGCGCGGCGATACCGGCAGCTTTCGATGCACCTGCGCGCACGCGTGGTCGATAGGCTGCCGAAGGTGAGCTCCTCGCCTCTGTTCGTCGGCGTCGATGTGGGAACCTCCAGCGCGCGCGCTATCGCCTTCGATGATGTGGGTGCGGTCGTTTTCTCGGCGTCCAAGTCCTACGAGCTCAACCGTCCGGCCCCCGGGCGTGCGGAGCTCGATCCCGACGAGGTCTTGGGGGCCACCTCGGCGTGCATCGCGTCTGTCTGCGCTGAGGTGATACACGCGGGCGGCGAGATCGGAGCCGTTTCCTTCAGTGCGCTGATGCACAGTCTCATGGCCGTGGACATGCACGGACGGCCGCTCACCAGCCTCATTACGTGGGCCGACGTGCGCGCGCTCCGCCAATCGGAGAGCCTCAGGCGGCGCGACGACGCGCACGATATCTACGCGCGAACCGGAGTGCCTATTCACCCCATGTCTCCGCTCGCAAAGCTCTTGTGGTTCAAGGAGAACGACTCGCGCACGCTTGCGGAGGCGACGCGTTGGTTGTCCTTGAAGGAGTATCTGTTCTTGCGTTTGTTCGACCATTGGCTGACGGATGCGTCGACCGCGTCGACTACCGGGCTCTACAACATCCGAAAGGGCGCGTGGGACCACGGGCTGCTCGATCTCATCGGGCTGGCGCCCGAGAAGCTTGCGCCGGTGGTGGGGACCACGCACGTGATCGAGGCGCCGTCGTCGGACCTCGAGATTCCTGCCGGGACGCCCGTCGTCGTGGGAGCCACCGATGGAGTGCTCGCCAACTTGGGCGTGGGCGTGACCGGTTCCGGCACGGGTGTTTGCTCGGTCGGCACGAGCGGCGCGGTTCGCGCCACGGTGCCCGAAATCAGGACCGACCCACGGGGGAGGACGTTCTGTTACGCGCTTGACGAGGATCGCTGGGTCGTTGGGGGCCCCACGAGCAACGGAGGCGTCGTCTTGAGCTGGTTGCTCGACGGCATGTTGAGCGGACTGAAAGATGACGGCAGTGATGTGCACGAGGCCTTCGAGCAAGCCGCGGGTTCCGCTCCCCCCGGCTCGAGCGGCTTGGTGTTCCTCCCGTATCTAATGGGCGAACGCGCTCCCCATTGGAATCCTCAGGCACGCGCCGCGTTCATCGGCCTAACGACCCGGCACGGAAATCCTCACGTCGCGCGGGCCGCGCTCGAGGGAATCGTGATGCAGCTTCGAAGCGTTGCGACTGCCGTCGAGGAGATCGGAGGCGACTTCTCGGAGATCCGCGCCACCGGTGGTTTCGCGTCGTCGGAGGTGTGGAGCCAGATGATGGCCGATGCCTTCCGGAGGCCGGTAGTGGTGGCCGCCAACGTCGAAGGGACGGCGCTGGGCGCGGCGATCTTAGGCATGAAGGCGGTCGGGCAGATTGACTCGCTCGAGCGCTCCGAGGACATGGTGGGAGAGGTCGCGCGTTACGATCCCGACCCACACGAGTCGGCAACCTACGATTCGCTCTTCGAGCTCTTTCAAGATCTGTACGGGGCGCTCGAAGGGCACTTCGAGACGCTCTCTCGCCTAGAGGAGGGATGAAGCTCATGAGGATGAGAAAGCTGGGTCGCGACGGCCCCGAGATCACCGCCGTGGGCTTTGGAGCGTGGGCCATCGGCGGTTCCTGGCAGTTCGGGTGGGGCAGCGTCGACGACGACGAATCGGTGGCGGCATTAGCCACTCGATCGACGAGGGCGTCAACTGGATAGACACAGCGGCCGTTTACGGCCTCGGACATTCTGAGGAGGTAGTCGCCCGGGCCATCGAGTCTCATGATCCCGGCAACGACGTCTACATCTTCACCAAGTGCGGTCTCAACTTTCACGACTCGGGCGGCAAAGAAGTCGACAACGATCTTCGTCCGGAGTCGATTCGCTTCGAATGTGAGCAGAGTCTCAAACGCCTGGGCATCGAGCGCATCGATCTCTTTCAGTTCCACTGGCCCGACGAGTCGACCGGCACCCGGGTTGAGGATTCGTGGGGAGCCATGGCCGAGCTGATTGACGACGGCAAGGTTCGCTGGGGCGGCGTCTCCAACTTCGACGTCTCGCTGCTCGAGCGTTGCGAATCCATAAGGCATGTGGATTCGCTTCAACCTCCACTCAGCATGCTCAATCGATCGGCGCGCGACGATGTCATCCCGTGGTGCAAGGAGCATGGGACCGGCGTAATCGCTTACTCACCGATGGCTTCTGGCCTGCTCACCGGCAAGTTCGACCAGGAGCGCGTCGATGGGCTCGACGATGACGACTGGCGCAAGAAAGACGATGCCTTCCAGGAGCGCCAACTCTCTAGGAACCTGGCTCTCGTCGAACGCCTTCGTCCGGTGGCGGAGCGGCTCGGGATCGAGTTGCCCGCCCTCGCCGTGGCGTGGACGCTGGCCGTGCCCGGCGTGAGCGCGGCGATCGTGGGCGCGCGCCGGCCCGATCAGGTGAACGGGTGGCTGCCCGCTTCGGAGGTCGAGCTGAGCGACGGCGACAGGACCGAGATCGAAGAGGCCATAAGGGAGACGGCGGCCGGCTAGACCTCGGACGAGAACGTGCCCGCCAGCCACGCGCCGATATCGTCGACAACCCTTGCAGCTTCATCCACGATCGCAGAAGTTCGCCAGAAGCCGTGCAGCATGCCCGAATAGCAGCGCACCTCGGTGGCCACTCCGGCCGCCTTGAGCCGTTCCCCATAGGCCTCACCCTCGTCGCGCAAGGGGTCGTGCTCCGCCGTCACGATGAGCGCGGGAGGAAGATTCGAGAGATCGCGAGCTCGCAGAGGCGAAGCCAGAGGGTCGAGCCGCCGGTCTTCGCTTGGGGCATAGCTCTCCCAAAACCACTCCATGGAGTCTTTCGTGAGCAGGTAGCCGGCGGCGTGCTCGCGGTAGGAGCGCGTCTCGAAGTCGCAGTCCGTCACGGGATAGATGAGCACCTCGCCGGCGATCGGGGGCCCGCCCCCGGCGCGCGCCATGAGGCACGCGACGGCCGCGAGGTTGCCTCCGGCGCTGTCCCCGCCCACCGCGATACGGGCCGGGTCCACGCCCAGCTCCGCAGCGTTCGCGGCAAGCCAAACGGTCGCGTGGAGGGCGTCGTCGGCTGCCGCGGGGAAGGGGTCTTCCGGGGCAAGCCTGTAAGCCACCGACATGACGACGCAGGCCGCGCGATTGCAGACCGCTCGAAGAGGGGCATCCACCGCGTCGATGCTTCCCAGCACCCATCCTCCGCCGTGAAAGTAGACGAGGGCCGGAAGGGCGCCGGCGGCTTCGGGCCGGTAGATTCGCACGGCCAGCTCTCCGCCGGGGCCCGGAATCATCCGGTCCGTGACGCGGGCGACGGCCTCGCGCTCGCCCGCCAGGTCGGGAGAAGAGGTATAGGCGCGGCGTGCTTCGGAGGGCGACATCGTCCTCCACGAATGAGCGCCGTGGGCTTCCATGATGTCGAGGACCTTTTGGGCCTGCGGGTGCAAAGTCACGGTCGCAACCTACCGGCATCGATCGGAAGCCTCCGCGCGTCGACGTTTCTACCAATCACTCGTAGAGTGATCACTCATGAGATACCGAGTGGACGAGCTGGCCGCGCGCAGCGGGCTGAGCGTGGATACCGTGCGTTTCTATCAAACGCGCGGTCTGCTCGCGCAGCCCGAACGCGAAGGCCGGGTGGCGTGGTACTCGGAGGCGCATCTCGCTCAGATCGAGCGTATTCGGGATCTCAAATCCAAAGGTTTCACTCTCGACTTCATCAAACGTCTCTTGTGGGGAGGACTGGATCCCGTCGACGAAGCCCTGGTCGCGGCGGTAGCGGGGGAGGTGCCCGGCAAGAGCTCGCGCGACGACGGCGGGCTGACGCTCGAGCAGTTGGCGGAGCGCACGGGTGTATCTCCCGCTCTGCTGCAAGCCATCGAGCGTGAGGGGCTTCTTCCCAGCGCGTCTGACGGCGCTTACAGCATGCAGGACGCCCAAGCCGTCGAGGCGGGACTGGCATTGCTCGAGACGGGCTTGCCTCTCAGCGAGCTGCTCGGCCTGGCCCGTCGTCACGACGAGGCGATGCAGGCCATCGCCGAGCAGGCCGTTGACATGTTCGTCCGTTTCGTCAGGGATCCGATCCGGGCGTCGGGCGCCACGCAAGACGAGGCCGCCGAGCGCCTCGTGGAGGCGTTTCGCAAGATGCTGCCGGCGACGACCACGCTGGTCGCGCAACACTTCCGGCGCCAGCTGCTGAACGTCGCGCAGGCCCGCATCGAGCGCGAAGGCATAGACGAGGATCTCTTGCCGGTTAGTCCACCGGCCGGGCCGGATCTCTAGTTGGGTGAGCCGAGAGGTCTTCCCGCGCGCGCGGACAAGGCGCGCGCGGTCAGGTCGATGTTCGATTCCATAGCGCCGCGCTACGACTTCATGAACCGCCTGCTGACGCTGGGTATGGACATAGGCTGGCGCCGCAAAGCCGTAGATGCATTGGAGGTTGCGGCCGGGTCGGTTGTGTTGGATATCGCCTGCGGGACCGGCGACTTTTGCCGCGAGCTCGAATCCCGGCAGCTTACGGCCGTGGGCCTGGACGTCTCCTGGGGCATGTTGCGAGCGGCCCGCACGCGCGCGCCGTTGATTCAGGCCGACGGCCTTCGCCTGCCCGTAAGAGACGGCGGCGCTCTGGGAGTCACCTGCGGCTTCGCCTTGCGCAACGTCACCGATATCGAAGAGCTGTTCGCAGAGTTCGCCCGCGTGCTCCTGCCGGGGGGCAGAGTGGCGGTGCTGGAGGTTTCAGAGCCGGAGTCGCCTGTTCTGAGAGCCGGCCACAGCATCTACTTCCGAAAGGTCGTTCCACTCATCGGCGGATTGCTTTCGGACCGGCGCGCGTATCGCTACTTGCCCGAGTCGACCGCCTACTTGCCCGCGACTGCCGACCTGCTGCAGTTGATCGGCCGGGCGGGTTTCGATTGCGTCGAACGCACGCCGCTCGGGCTCGGTGCCGCGCAGCTGATCACCGCCACGCGCCGCCATCCGCCTCCACGATGACGGTCACGGTGCGGACGGTCGCCGTCGATGAGCCGTTTGGCCTCGTAGCCTCGCTCGCCACAGAGAACGGTTTCGTCTGGATGCGCGCCGGAGACGGGATCGTGGGATGGGGCGAAGCGGTGCGCCTCGATCCGGGCTCGGGACCAAGGCGTTTCGCGCGCGCCGCCCAGATGCTTGAGGAAACGTTCGGAAGCATGGAGATCCACGACGATGTCTCCGATTTCGGAAC
>JACDBF010000216.1 GCA_013695055.1 Actinomycetota bacterium | reverse complement strand
GCGGACTTGTGCTCGCCGAGTGCGTAGCTGATGGTCGCGTCGATACCGAGTGGCATCCCCACCTGGAGACGGTTGTAGATGACGCGCGCGATCATCGCTCGCTCCTCGTCGACCAGGGCCTCGGCCTCGATCATGGAGGCCACCGTTATCGCCTCGTACTCGCTCACGCCCGTGGCCTCCACACTTGCGAAGCCGATCTCGGCGACTCTGTTCTCCAATTCCGTCACCAGTCTCTCGGCAACCGAACGAGGCCCGTCTCGGTCGACTATCTGATACGTGGCCGGCCACAGCAACCCTTCCAGACTATTCACGCCCTCGGGCTGAAGCTTGGAGCGCACCTCGCCGGTCTCCACCAGCGCGAGAAATCTTTCGGCAGGGATATCCGTCTTTTCGCCGAGCACTCTCGCAAAGTCGGTCAGCCACGAACCCTCCGGGAAGGTGACGGTGACGAAGTCAATTTGCGGGCCCTTCGCGAGCGCGCGCAGAGCGCCGCGCGCGCTGAGCCCCCGGCGGAGCTCATAGCGTCCTGCCAGTATGTCCGCGGCGCCGCCTTCGAGATAGACCGTTATGCGAAAGCCGAGGGCCGATGCAATGACCTCCTTCTCCTCCAGCAGGTTTGCGACCTCGGACGCGTCCGTGCCGCGCGGGATGTGAACCTCGACCGAACCGCGCGGATCGTCGCCGCCGACGACTCCGATCGAAGTCAGAAAGAAATAACCGGCGACGGCAGCGATCGCGGCAAGGCCGGCCAGGATGCCGAGCAGGACGACGATCTTGCCGCGTCTCGTCGGCCTCATGTGGCGGAATCCCGGGTGTCGCCGCGACGCGCGGAGTCCAAGTACCCCTGCAACATCACCTGGGCCGCGACCGCATCGCGCAGCCCCTTGCGTGAACGCGCGGAAGCTCCTGCATCCCGGAGACGCCGCTCGGCCAAGATGGTGGTTAGTCGCTCGTCGTACTCCACGACTTCGACTTCGAGCGCGGAACGGACCTGCGACGCGAACTCTTCGTGCGAACGAGCAGCGGGACCCCGCCGCCCCGAAAGTCCTACCGCAACGCCTACCACTACCAGCGTCACCCCTCTTTCGACAGCCAGGCGCGCGATGCGGGCCAGAGGATCGACGGCGCGTACATCGATAACCTCGAGCGGCCGCGCGAACCATGTGTCTTCATCCGCGACCGCGATTCCGATGCGGCGCAAACCCGGGTCGATGCCGAGGATCATCGAGACAGGGCGTCGCGCGCGGCCCCCGCCACCGATCGCATGGCCTCGTCGAGCGCGTCCGCCTGCGCGCCACCCGAGATGGCAAGCTCGGCTTTTCCTCCGGCGCCCCCGCCGAGCAAGGCGGCTCCCGGAGCCAGCAGATCACGAGCCGATATGCCCCGTTGGACCAAATCGCCCGTCACCGCTCCGACGAGGTTGGCCTTGCCGTCCTGAGCGGTTCCCAAGACCACGATGCCGGAACCGATTCGGCTCCTGAGGCTTTGCGCAAACGATCTCAGCTGATCGACGCCCACGTCGCGGCGCGCGACCACGAGGCGCGCCCCATCGATGTTCACGGCCGACTCGGCGAGCTGCGCGGCCTCGGTTTCCGCGGCGCGCTTGTCGATGTCGCCGAGGCGTCCTTCCATCTCCTTCTGGGTAGCGAGCAGCCGCTCGACGCGCTCCGCCACGTCGTCGGGGTTGGCTTTGAGAGCTCTCGCCGCACGCTCGAGCACCGCCGCACGCCGCGCGAGGAAATCGATGCCCTCCTGGCCGACGAGGGCCTCGACGCGCCTGAGGTTCGCTCCGATGGAGCCTTCGCTCGTCAACACCCCAACTGCGATGCCGCCCGTATGCGGAACGTGGGTTCCGCCGCAGAGCTCCTTGGAGTAGTCCCCCACCTCCACGACTCTGACGAAGTCCCCATATTTTTCGCCAAAGATCGCCATTGCTCCGATGGATCGCGCGAAATCGTAGCTAGTCTCGTAAGCGCGCACGTTGTCGTCCGCGAGCACTCGCTGTTGCAGCTCCCGGCCGATGCCTTCCAACTCCTCATCGCTCACCGGGTTGAAATGGTGAAAGTCGAAGCGGAGCCGGCCCGGCTCCACCAGCGATCCCGCTTGCTTCGCATGGTCGCCAAAGCGGTCCCGAAGCACCCAATGGAGAATGTGCGTCGCGGTGTGGGCGCGCCCGGATGCGGTCCTGCGGGCGGCGTCCACTTCGAGCCGGAGGACCTCGCCGGGGGCGATGGCGCCGGCGATCACCCTGATCTTGTGGCCGGTGACTCCGGGCGCGAGCCGCCGCGTATCGATCACTCGGGCCTCGCCGGCGGGGCCGTAGATCGTCCCGGTGTCTCCCACCTGGCCCCCACCCTCCGCGTAGAACACCGTTCGATCGAGCACGGCATCGGCTACGCCACCTTCCTCGAGGACGGCCACCGATGCTCCTGCGTCCAAGAGGGCGAGGAGCCGGGCGCTCGCAGTCAGGTGCTCATAACCGACGAACTCGGTGGGCCCCTCTGTCACGTCTGTCATGCCGGCAGAGCGCGGGCCGGTGGGTGTGTCGCCGGCCTTCATCGACGAACGCCCGCGCGCTCGCTGCTCGTCCATCAAGCGGGCGAACTCGTCGGTATCGACACCGACACCCGCTTCAGCCGCTATCTCCGTCGTGAGATCGATCGGGAAGCCGAACGTGTCGTGCAGCCTGAAAGCGACCTCGCCCGCCAAGGGGCGCTGGGGGCCCGCGCCCGCTCGCTCCATCTCGTCTTGAAGAAGGCCCATTCCCTGGCTGAGAGTCGCGCTGAAGCGCTCCTCCTCGCGCGCGGCGACATCGATGATGAAGTCTTTGCGCTCGGCGATCTCCGGATAGGCATCGCCCATCAACTCGATGCAGCGCCCCGCGAGCTCCGGCAGGACGCTGCCTTCTCGACCCAAAAGCCGCGCGTTTCGGATGGCCCGCCGCATGATGCGGCGAAGGACGTAACCGCGCTCTTCGTTCGAGGGAAGCATGTCGTCGGCGAGCATGAACGTCAGCGCGCGTCCGTGATCGGCCAGAATCTTGAGTGCCACATCCGTGCTCGCGCCCGCGCCGTACCGAACCTTCGCCAGCTCTGAAGCGCAGCTCACCATCGCGCCGAGCGTGTCGGTCTCGAAGACGTTCGGGGCATCCTGCAAGACCATGGCCACTCTTTCGAGACCGGCGCCGGTGTCGATACTCTTCGCCGGCAATGAGCCAATGGGCTCGATGTCGGCATTGCACTCGTCTTGGATGAAGACGAGGTTCCATATCTCTGGGTAGCGAGCCTCGTTGTCCATCGGTCCCCGATCCGAGGCCGGACCAAAGGCGTCTCCCATGTCCACACATATCTCCGAGCACGGCCCGCACGGGCCGGCCGCGCCCAGGGACCAGTAGTTGTCGGCTTTGCCGAGCCTCACGATGCGCTTGACGTCCACTCCGACTGCATCCGTCCATATCTGGTGCGCTTCCTCGTCGGTCTCGAAAATCGTGACCCAGAGGCGGTCGGGGTCGATCCCCCATGCCTCTGTCACGAGCTCCCAAGCCCACGGGCACGCCTTCTCCTTGTAGTAGTCGCCGAAGGAAAAGTTGCCGAGCATCTCGAAGAAGGTCAGATGCCGGGTAGTTCTCCCGACCTCATCGAGGTCGTTGTGCTTGCCGCCTGCGCGCATGCACTTCTGGACGCTCACGGCGCGCGGCACCGGAGGCGTCTGCTCGCCGCGAAAGTAGGGGACGAACTGGATCATTCCCGAGTTCGTGAACAGCAGCGACTTGTCCCTCGGAATGAGAGAGGACGACGGCACGCGCGCGTGTCCCCGCTCCTCGAAGAAAGCGACGAATCGGTCTCGTACGGTTGCGGAATCCATGACGCCTACAGGGTACTTCGGGCGCTTTGGGAGCCACGGCAAAATCCCGGATGATCAGCTGCCGGAACGGGCCCGGGCCCGGTTTGCCTCCAAGCGTTCGTTGACCTTGTCGAGCAGCGTGCCGGTCATCGCGTTCGGGGTGAGCTGGTCCCGCTTGCGGCGCAGCCAGCGATCAATCTGCAGCACGCCCACGACCCCGAGCACCACCCACAAAAGTCTCTTCACCATCCCCGCACCCTACCAACAGGCCCGAACCCCATCTGAGCGGATCAGCCTTCGAAATACGAACGTTTTCCGGCACAGAACGATTTATTCGTGAGGGTCGCGCCCGGCCCGGCCCTCGATGGCATCGGCGAGCTCCTTTTCTCTTCCGGCGATAGCCGTGAAGTAGCGGCGCGTGGCGAGCCGGTCCGGGAGGTAGACCTGGGCCACGTAACCGCCATGGGCGTGCGGATACTCGTATCCGCGCCCGGCCCCCGTTGAGCGGGACGCGGCCGAGTGCGAGTCTCTCAGGTGGGCCGGCACGGGCAGAGGCCCGGCGGCCTTGACGTCCTCCTCGGCGGTCCAAATGGCCATGGCCGAGGCGTTCGACTTGGGGGCCAGGGCCAGGTAGGCGGCGGACTGAGCGAGGTTGAGCTTGGCCTCCGGCAGGCCCACGAACTCGAGGGCCTGATGGGCTCCGATCGCAACCTGCAAGGCCGTGGGGTCGGCATTGCCCACATCTTCCGAGGCAAAAACGACCATGCGGCGGGCGATGAAGCGCGGGTTCTCGCCGGCGTCGAGCATTCGAGCCATCCAATAAACGGCCGCGTCGGGATCCGAGCCGCGCATCGACTTGATGAAGGCCGAGATGACGTCGTAGTGCCAGTCCCCGGCCTTGTCATATGGAAGAGCGCGGCGCTGCAGGGCCTCTTCCGCAGCAGGGAGATGGAGATGCCCCTGGGGAGCAGCGATCATGGCGGCGGCTTCGAGGGCGTTGAGGGCGGCGCGCGCATCTCCTCCGCTTCCCTGAGCAATATGAGCGAGGGCGTCCTCGTCGACCTCGAGGTCCGCGGCTCCAAGGCCTCTGTCCTCATCGGTCAGAGCGCTCTTCAGGATGGCGAGAACGGAGTCGTCTTCCAAAGCCTCGAGGCGGAAGAGGAGACTCCGGGACATGAGCGGCGAGTTGACTTCGAACGAGGGATTCTCCGTGGTCGCCCCGACGAGGACGATCCACCCGTTCTCGACCGCGGGCAGGAGCGCATCCTGCTGGGCTTTGTTGAAGCGGTGGATCTCGTCGAGAAACAGCA
>JACDBF010000198.1 GCA_013695055.1 Actinomycetota bacterium | reverse complement strand
ACCCCGACCCGTTCGAGCATGCCCACCGCCAGCGAGGCGCGCACCCCATAACCGGCGGCAATGGCCACGCTCTCTTGCCCCGAGAGCTCGCCGGCGAGGGCCCACAAGCGCTCGATGGAGATCTTTCGGGAGCCTTGGGGCGGATTAGCGCCAGGATCGCCGACGTCTATCATCTCCATCTCGTGGCCCAAGCCACGTTCGATCACCTCGGTGGACGCGGGCGTTCCCTCGGCCTCGGCCCAGCGACTCACGGCGTCGGGCACCGAACCTAGGACAGTAAAACCCTTGCCTCTCAGCGCGCTCGCGGCGTTCTTCATGTCGACGCCTCGTTCCTCGATCAACATGAGCGGAACATCCAGCGGCAGGCAGTCGCGTGCGCGCGACGCCATCCCCGGCCCGAATTCGTAGAGAAGGTGCAGCGATCCCGGAATGTGAACCTCCAAGTAATCGACGGTGGGTCGCAAATCGACGAAGGCGGCTCCCTCACGGGCGAGCCCGGCGGCGTTCTCGAAGGACAGCGATTTAAGGGTGGTGGCGAGCATGGCTGTGTATCCCTATCAGACGAGCAGGCTCGATACTTGCGCGATGTTCCCCGTTCTGCTTGTCGCCCTGCTGGTGATTCCCGTCGCCGAGCTGTGGGTCATCGTTCAAGTGGCGGATGGCATCGGCGTCTTGAACACTCTTGCGCTCCTGCTTCTAATATCTGCGACCGGCGCGTGGCTGCTGAAGCAGCAGGGCATGGCCGCGTGGCGCAGGCTGCAGGCGAGCCTTGGGCGCGGACAGATGCCGGCCGACGAGGCCACAGACGGCGCACTCATCCTCTTTGGGGGAGCGCTGCTGATGACTCCCGGGTTCTTGACCGACGCGGCGGGACTCCTGTTGCTGCTGCCTCCGACTAGGGCGGCCGTCAAGAAAGGAGCGCGTGGGCTCCTCGGCAGGTGGGCCGCCCGGCGCTTTGGTGTCGGGCCCCGGCGCAGACGGTCTCGCATCGAGGTCGTCGATGTGGAGAGGCGGGAAGGCGGCTCCGGGTCTAAGAGGCCTCGGTCGTCTGAGCTTGCTCCGGGGGATCGCGACGAACCGGGCGGTTTTCGGGATAGGGAATGACTGGGCCGACGCGGCCTTGCTCCGGATAGGCCCCCGAATCGAAGTCCTCCTTTGTGCGCGGGTGGGCGTTCATGCTCACTCGCAGCTCCTCCGGATAGCTCCCAACGTGAACGGGGATGCCGAGTGTCTCTGCGATCTCTGTGGCCCGATCGACCGATGGGTAGATCCATCGGTCCCAGCGCCCGGCGCGGTCGACGAGAACGAGCTGGGCCCCATTCAAACCGATCCGTATGACGACGGCTTCTGCACCTTGGAGAGCCTTGGCCAGGAAGTCTTCCGGCGAGCGCACGCGTGAGGGTGGGTCCTCGTGACCTTCGAACGGCCACGCGCGCTCCATTCAGATCACCAGCCCGCCGTCGACACACAGCACCTGACCGGTTATGTAGTTGGACTCATCGGATGCAAAGAAGACGAAGGCGGGAGCGATCTCCTCGGGAGCGCCGTAACGGCCGAGGGCGAAGCGTGCGAGCCTTTTCGAGGCCGCCCTTTCGTCCTGCATGAGAGGCTCCGTCATCGCCGTCAGCGCGGCCGGAGCGATCGCATTCACGTTGATCGACAGCGCCCCCAGCTCCTTGGCCCAGCTCTTGGTGAGCCCGACTACCCCCATCTTGGCCGCCGCATAGTTGGACTGGCCCACTGCGCCGATGAGCCCCGAAGCGGAAGTGACATTGATGATCTTGCGATGTGGGCGCGCCTCCTCATCTTTGGCGAGGGGCCGCCAGTGACGAACGGCCGCTTGCCCACATGCCCACGCGCCTTTCAGATGCACCTCGACGACCTGATCGAACTCTTCTTCATGCATCGTGTGGAGCATTCGATCGCGCAATACTCCAGCGTTGTTGACGAGCGCATCGAGCCGGCCGAAGGTCTCGAGAGCCGTCGCGACCAAGGACTCGGCGGCAGCGACGCTCCCTACCGCTTGAGTATTGGAAGCTGCTTTGCCGCCATTCTTTTCGATTACGCGTACTACCTCGTTTGCGGCCGCGTCGTCGACATCGTTGACGACTACGCCGGCGCCCTCGGAAGCGAAAGAGACGGCGACGGCCTTGCCTATGCCTGCTCCGGCCCCCGTAACTATCGCGACCTTGCCTGCGAGCCTCTCTGTCATGTCGCCGAATCCTAAGCGCGTCGCAAGATGGCCGGCCTGGGTATCATGAGCAAGGACTAGAAGAGGGGGCGGCGATCCGTCCCCTCTGGCTTTTCCGGACAGCCTCCAATCCGCTCCACGGAACAGGGTCGTGAACCGATGATGGAACCGAAGAAAGTTCCACTCACGCAAGAGGCGTTCGACCGCCTGAAGAAAGAGCTCGAGCATCTCGAAGGCGACGCGCGCGAGCAGATCATCAACGACATCGCCACCGCGCGCGCTCACGGAGATCTAAGCGAGAACGCCGAGTATCACGCGGCGAAAGATCAGCAAGGCCTCCAGGAAGCGCGCGTTCGCCAGATCCGCCAGATGCTCGAGAACGCCGAGATCATCCACGCCGACGACGACGGCATTGTCAAGCCGGGAACCCTCGTGACGCTCGCGTACGCGGGGGACGACGAGCCGGAGACGTACTTCCTCGGGCTTCGCGAGGAGAAAAGAGGGGACTACGACGTCCTCACGCCGGACTCACCTCTCGGGCGAGCGATCGTGGGCCGGTCCGCCGGTGAATCCGTGGATGCCAAGGTCCCGGCCGGCGCCCTTCACATTCGTATCTTGAAGGTCGCAGTCCCTCAGAGCTAGAGGGCGGGAATCCCGGCTCGCCAGACCTTTTTCACGCGTCCAAGCGCTTTGGGATCCGCCAGCGGGTCACCCCGGATCAAGACGACGTCGGCGTGCGCCCCCACTTCGAGGACACCCCTGTCCTTCAGCCCGAGATGGGCGGCCGCGGCGGCGGTGGCCGACTCGATGATCTGCGCGGGGCTGAGGCCGGCCCGGCCCATGAGGCGGATCTCGCGCCGATCGATGCCGGGGCTCGCTCCGGCGTTGCCGAGGTCGGTCCCATAGACCACCCGGCCCCCGGCAGCGGCGAACCTGCCGAGGTTTCCAAGCGCGGCCTTGAGCTCTCCGCCCGATCGGATGGCAAGGGTCGGCACGACCGTCATGTGCTCTGCAGCCATGCGAGCGGCGAGGTCGGGGGAGATGCGGTCGGTGCCCATCAGCATGTGGGCGAGCTCGTCGACTCCCGCGTCGAGAGCCTTTCTCAACTCGGCGAGGCCGTAGACGTGGCCGGTCACCTCGAGGGCGCGCTCGTGCGCGGCCGACACGATCGCTTTCAAGGTGTCCTCGTCGAGAACCGGTCCCGCCGGGGGGTTGAGCGCGATCTTCACGACCTCGGCCCCCTGCTCCTTGACGCGCCCCACGGCGACGGCCGCTTCTTCGGGACCGCTCACCTCGAGGCCGGTGCCGGAAGGAGCCCACCCCGCGCGGGTGGGATATCCACCCGGCGCGGTCAGCATTGGGCCGGCGGCGAGGATCAGGGGGCCTTGGAAGCCCGGCGCTTTCGATCGCTCTGCCATGGGAAAGATGATCTCGGGAGGCCACGCCAGGTCGCGCACCGTGGTCACGCCTGCCCTGAGGACGCGGCGGGGTGGAAAGAAGCCGATGTGGACGTGGGCGTCGATGAAGCCGGGAATGAGCGTCATCCCGCGCGCCTCGACTTGCTGTGCCTCAGCAGGGATGGCCACGTCGTCGCTCGAGCCCAGCGCGCTGATCCGTCCTTCGGTCATGATGAGCACGGCGTTTTCGACGGGTCTCAATTCGGGACCCACCAAAGCGGTCGCGCCCGTGATGGCGGTGGTTGAGTCGGACATTGTCATCGAAGGCTCCCCGCTGCAGGCCCCTAACGCAAGCAGGCAGAAAGCCGCGACTACCGTCGCCGATCGGTTCATGGGACTGATTCTCTGAATCGGGCCCGGGTGTATGGGGTCGCCTTCATGCGTCTATCGTCGCCCCGCCTATGAAGAAAGCTTTGGTTTCCGTCGTGCTCGCGATCGTGGCCCTCATCGCCGTCGTGGGGGGCGAGATAGTGCTGGCTCTGCGACGCGACTATCTGCCCACCGGACCCACTCTAGAGATACGGGGTGTCTTCGGCTCTTCTTCGGCCCCCAAGCTCGAGTTCGTCGTTCTCGGCGACTCCACCGCGGCCGGCGTGGGGGCGGGATCGGCCGCCAGGGCCTACCCATCTCTTCTCGCCCGGCGCTTGGCGGCCAGGGGCCGCCGAGTGGAGCTCACGGGTTTCGGCGCCTCCGGCGCGCGCGTGACCGACGTGCTGAGAGAGCAGGTCCCGATGGCCATGAAGGCTCGTCCAGACCTCGTGTTCGTGGGGATAGGCGCGAACGACGTGATCCATCTGACCCCGCTCGAAGAGTTCGATGAGGATATGCGCGCCGCGCTCGATCGCCTTCGATCTACCGGGGCGGTCATCGTCGCCGCAGGAGTTCCCGATATGCGAGCCGCCGCGTTCCTCGAGCCCCTGAGAACCTTGGTGGGGTGGCGGGGGAATCGGGTGAGCGCGGTCATCTACGAGGCGGCGCGCGCTTCCGGGGTGCCGGCCGTGAGGCTGGCCGAACAGACGGCGAAGTACTTCGTAAGCGAGCCCGACAAGAGCTACAGCGAGGACGATTTCCACCCTGGTCCAGGGGGCTATGAGCGCTGGGCGGACGCCATCTATCCCACCCTCGAGCGGGCGCTCGCGATCGAATCCACGGGCGCCGCGCAAGGGGGGACCTGATGGCCACGGATCTGCAACAGCTTGTCGAAGCAGCCGACCTCAATGCCTTGTTGCGAGCGGTGGACGGCCTGTGCGCATCGGGCCGGTGGGACGAGCTGATCGATCTGGCCGAGGCATGCGAGCAAGCGGTGGAGCGCGGCAAGCAGCTCTGGCCGATCGCCGCGCATATCGACTACCGCCTCGCCCTCGAGGCACCCGGCGACTACGCCGCCTCCGTCCTTGCGGGCGCGAGGAGCCGCTTCGCCCTCGGCCCCCTGTCCGAGGTGGCGGCCTCCACCCACCGCTGGGAGGAGCTTGCTCCCCACCTGCCCGATCCCCAGATAGCCGCCTACGTCGCCCAGGAACGGGTGCTGCGAGGCGAGGATCTGCGGGGCGATGCCCGGGCCCACAACGAGGTGTTGGAGATGCCCCTCATCCTCGAAGAATGGGAGCCCACCTATGCCTTGGCGACCTACAAGTCCACGTTCGTCGAGGTCGCCGAGCCATGGGAGCCGAAAAGCTCGCTCGAAGACGCCGAGGTGCGAGCCGGCCCGATCGCCGACGATCCCGAGCTCCGAGACGCGCTCTTGGACCTGGTTACGCCGTGGACGGCTGAGTCGAACGGGGCCGCACGCGCGATCGTGGTGGAAGGTGACGCTCCCTCTGCCGCCGCGGCCCTGACTTTCTCAGAGCTCCGCGTGGGACCGCTCGACGGCGACGAAGCCCTTCAGCGCCTGGCGTGGGCGGCTTCGAGCGGGGGGGCGCACGGGCGGAGGCGAGGCGCCGCGGCGGGCCGTTTTTCGGCGTGGTACGTGGCGAGCCTCTTGGGCGGAACCGCGTGGCCGCCCGCGGCCGGCGTCCTCGAGGCCGCCGTCGAAGAGCTCCGGTGGTTTCGTTGGGATGAGGGCGCCCCGGAGGAGGGATGGGTCCTGCGCATCGCCGCAGATCATCCCTCGGACGGATGGGCCGCCGCCCTCGCAGCGACCGATGTGCAGGAAGAGGCGCCCCGCGCCCCGCGCTCAACTCGCTGATTTTTTTCCCGTGCTTGCATTTCGGAACGAAATAAGCCATCCGTTGGCGCGGTGGTGAGCGAACATCGCCCAAGCGGCCTGTTGACGGCTGGGCGATTTCCTACGAAGGAGGATGCTTAGTGACGAGTGCATCAATCGGACGCGGTACGGCGTCACAAAAGAGATGGCTGGCCGGCGGGATAGCGCTCCTGCTGGCGCTTGGGCTCGCCATGGGCGTGCTTGCCCCGGCGGGCAGCAACGCCTCGAGCCACAGAGAGGCACCCCTGATCTCTGCCGATCCGCAGGTCGACGGCACGGACGTTTATGCGTTCGTAAGCCCGGACGACCCGACCAAGGTCACCTTCATATCAAACTGGATCCCCAACGAGGAGCCTGCCGGCGGGCCGAACTTCTACAGGTTCGCGACGAAGGCTCGCTACGACGTCAAGATCGACAACGACGGCGACGCGAAGCCCGACCTCGTCTACAGGTGGAAGTTCAAGAACCACTACCGGAGCAAGGACACGATCCTCTACAATACGGGACCGGTCACCTCACTCACGGACGAGAACCTGAACTTCTACCAGACCTACGACCTGAAGAAGGTCGTTCCGGGTCGCAAGACCAAGACGCTCGCGAACGACCGCATCGTGGTTCCCAGCTACGTCGGCGACGCGTCGATGCCCGACTACGGCGCTCTTCGTGACGAGGGCACGTATTCGTTCGCCACGGCCACGAGCAAAGTCTTTGCCGGGCAGGCCAACGATCCGTTCTTCATCGACCTGCGGGTGTTCGACCTCCTCTACGGCGGGGACTTCAGCGAGGTCGGAGACGACACTCTCAAGGGCTTCAACGTCAACACGCTGGCCCTTCAGGTGCCGATCACCGCGGTGGCCAGGGGCAAGAACCCGGTCGACAATCCCGTCATCGGGACCTGGAGCACGACGGCTCGCCGGCGCTTGCGCGTGGAGCGAGACGGCAACCAGAGCTTCAAGGGCAAGTACGCGCAGGTGTCGCGTCTCGGCAACCCGCTGGTCAACGAGCTGGTCATCGCGCTCAGCGACAAGGACAGATGGAACGCGTCCGCTCCCAGGGACGACGCCCAGTTCCTCAAGTATGTGAAGGAGCCCGAGCTGCCGGAGCTGATTGAAGCGATCTACGGCATACCCGCTCCCGACACCTGTCCACCGAATGAGCCCGACTCGGCCGGCGACCCGCCCCGGTGTCGCACGGACCTCATCGACGTCTTCTTGAGGGGCGTGAAAGACCTCAACCGCCCGCCGGGCGTAACGCCGAGCGAGCAGATGAGGCTCAACCTCACCACCCCGCCGTGCGAGGCCCCAACCTGCCCTGAGCACTCCGACTTGGGAGTCATCGGCGGCGACCTTGCCGGTTACCCGAACGGCCGTCGTTTGGCCGACGATGCCATCGACATCACGCTTCGGGTGGTCGAGGGAATCTTGCTGCCCGAGCATGACCCGGCTGCCGAGACTCTCGGCGATGGCGTGAACAACGACGACGCGGGCTTCGGAAACACGTTCCCGTATGTGGGGCTTCCGGCATCTGGCTCGGATCCCCAGCCGCACCAGGACTAACGCAGTTTCCAGACGTTTCCAAGGGGCCCGGCTTCGGCCGGGCCCCTTGTCTTTAGTGACGGAGCTTTGAGACGATGAGGGGAAGTTTCCAATGCCGAGCGTAAAGCGGTGAAGCGAGCTCTCTGGGCCCTGGGGGCCCTGGTTCTCGCCGTCGCTTTGCTGGTGGCCGGGGTCCTCGGTCCATTTCAGCCGGACTCGTCGCGGGGTACGCCGGCCGTGGCGCCTCAAGACGCGGCCGCTCTCGCAGCGCCGGCGGCCGACGGAGCCGGGCTCGACCAGACCATCGTCACCCTGCAAGAGAATCTGCGTTCAAACGATCAGGACTGGCGATCCTTTGCCTCCATCGGGCTCGCCTACCTGCAAAAGGCCCGCCTTACGGCCGACCCGAGCTACTACTCCAAGGCTGAGGAGGCACTGCGCCGCTCCCTCGAGCTCGGGGATGACGACAACTACCAGGCGCTCCTCGGCATGTCGGTCTTGGCCGCGGCGCGCCACGACTTCGAGGGCGCGCTGCGATGGTCGCGGCGCGCGCGCTCAGCCAATCCTTACAACGCCGACGTGCGGGCGGTTATGGGCGATGCGCTCGTGGAGCTCGGGCGTTATCGAGTCGCAGGGCAAACCTTCCAGAAGATGATCGACTTACGTCCCGACCTCTCCACCTACGCGCGCGTCTCGTACTTCAAGGAGCTGCACGGGGACTTCTCGGGCGCAGTTGGCGCCATGCAACTGGCGCTCGAATCTTCGGGAGCTCCAGAGGACGCGGCGTGGGCCGGCTATCAGCTCGGCGAGCTGTACTTCGGCGCGGGCCGCTTGGGGCCCGCCGAAAGACGATACCGACGGGGCGCTTCTCTGGCCCCCGACTACGCCCTTCCCAAGGTGGGGCTTGCGAAGGTCGCCGCCACACGCGGTCACTTCGCCCAGGCAACGCGCTTGCTAGGCGGGGTTGTAGAGGTATTGCCTGTCCCCGAGTACGTGATCCTGCTGGGCGACATCTACACCGCCGCCGGCGACTTGAAACGAGCGCGCGAGCAATACTCGCTGGTCCGAGCAATTCAGGATCTCTATCGCGCCAATGGCGTCCAGACCGACCTCGAGATGGCGTTGTTCGAGGCAGACCATGACATCGACGTCGCCGGGGCGCTGAGGCGCGCCCGCTCTCAATACCAGGTGCGGCGGAGCGTTGCGGCCGCAGACGTTATGGCCTGGACTTTGCACGCGAATGGACGATTCGAAGAGGCTCTCGACTATTCCAACGAAGCCCTTCGTCTCGGCACGAGAAACGCCCTGTTCTACTTTCATCGGGGGATGAGTCAGCTCCGTCTCGGTAGAAGCAGCGAGGCAAGGAGCGACCTCGAGCGTGCTCTCGTGCTAAATCCCAACTTCTCTTTCCTTTATTCAGAAGATGCACGGCAAACTCTAGAGAGGTTGGAGTCGGGCGCGCGTTGACCCGATCGTCGGTGCGGGGCGCGTGCTTGTGCGCGCTGATCTTGGGAGCAGTCTGGATGACCGGCGGGGTTTCGAGCGCGCATCCGCTCGGGAACTTCACCGTCAATCGCTTCAGCGCTCTCGAGGTAAGACCGTCGAGCGTGACCATCCACTATGTCGTCGACATGGCGGAGATCCCGACCTTTCAAGAGCTATCGGACATCGATACCGACGACAGCGGAGAAGCCAGCGCCGTCGAGCTGCAGGCATATGCAGATGGAGTCGCTGCCGACGTACTCGCCGACCTGCGCCTCATGGCGGGCGACGAACCAATCGACCTCAGTCCTGCTGCTCCCGCCGAAGCGCGTCTCTCCTCCGGCCAAGGCGGTCTCGACGTATTGCGTATCGAGTCCGACTTCGACGCCGCTCTCTCGTCTAGCGACTTGACGCTCGACTACTCAGACCTCAGCTTCGAGGGGCGCGTCGGGTGGCACGAGATAATCGCCTATGGCTCTGGGGGCCAGGGCGTCGTCGAATCCTCGGTTCCCTCGGAGTCCGTGAGCGACGAGCTTCGCTCCTACCCCAAAGATCTCCTGTCTAGTCCCGTGGCGGTGTCGAGCGCGACGGTGCAGGTCGCTCCCGGCGCCCCCCCCGATGGCGGCGGCGACGGCGCTGTCGTCGAGGACGCCCCCACCGACTTCGCCGGAACCTGGTTCTCGTCGTTGATCGAGCGAGATCTTTCCCCATGGTTCTTGGTGGTCGCCTTGCTGCTGTCCTTTGCGGCCGGCGCTCTGCACGCTCTCGGCCCCGGACACGGCAAGACCATCATGGCCGCCTATCTCGTTGGCGCCGAAGGGCGGATGCGGGACGCGGTTGTCGTTGGTGTCGCGGTTTCGGTCATGCACACGGCTTCGGTCATCGCGCTCGGATTGATCACGTTGTGGGCGGCCCGGCTGTTCCCGCCCGAGTCCGTATTTCCCTGGCTCTCACTGGTCTCGGGGATCGTCGTGCTGGCTCTGGGCGCGTGGCTGCTAATGACGAGGCTGACGGCTCTTCGAGCGTCCGGTCGGGCCGATCCCGATCACCTCCACGGGCATGATCATGACCACGGACATGGGCATTCGCACGGCCCCCATCAACACGCTCACAGCCATGGTCCGCCCCCGGGCACATCGCCCTTCTCCGCCAAAGGCATGGCGGCGGTAGCCCTTTCGGGGGGCCTTCTCCCGTCTCCTTCGGCCCTGGTGGTGCTCTTGGGTGCCGTGGCCCTCCACCGTGTAGCTTTCGGTCTCGTGCTCGTGGCCGCCTTCAGCGTCGGTCTCGCGGCCGCTCTCACGGCCGTTGGCCTCATCGTCATCAAGGCGCGCAGCTACGCGACCGGGCGATTCGGAACGCGCCTCGGCGGAGCCCTCCCAATTCTCTCGGCGGCGCTGTTAACGGCAGTGGGGATCCTGCTCACGGCTCGGGCGGCGCTTTCCTTCTGAGGTTTTTGAGACTTCGGTCGAACGATGGAGCATGCATCCCCTCTTAGGATGCCGGCCATGGTCATCGAACGCTCGGTAGTCGACCACGTGGCCCGGCTCGCGCGTCTCGACCTCTCCGAGGAGGAGCGAGCGCGCATGGGGGCCGAGCTCAGTCAGATCCTTGCCCACGCGGATCGCATTCAGGCGCTCGACCTCGACGGCGTCGAGCCCACCTCGCATGCTGTTCCCGTGGTCAATGCGCTGCGTCAAGACGAGGTCAAGCCGTCGCTGGAGCAGGAGGAGTCACTCGCCGGGGCTCCGGCCGTCGAGGCGGAACGCTTCCGGGTCCCTCGCATCATCGAGGAGCCGTGAGCGGCCGGGCTTCGACGCCTTCGCAAGAAGCGCCTCTGCAGTGGAGAACCGCCACCGAGCTGGCGCGCGGTCTCGAAGCTCGCGAGCTCAGCGCGCGCGACATCACGGCCGCGATCATCGAGCAAAGCAACGCGGTTGAGCCGGTCGTACGGGCTTATTTGAAATCAACGCATGAGCGGGCTCTGGAAAGTGCGGTGGCCGCGGACGAAAGATGGTCGCGTGACACAACCTTGTCCTCGCACGACGGCGTTCCGCTTGCCTACAAGGACATCTTCGTGACGCGCGGCGTGGCCACCACGTGCGGCTCCCGCATCCTCGAGAGCTGGATCCCTCCGTACGACGCGACCGTCGTCTCTCGCTGTGAAGGAGCAGGGCTGACGTCGCTCGGCAAGCTCAATCTCGACGAGTTCGCCATGGGGTCGTCGACGGAGAACTCGGCGTTCGGCCCAAGTCGCAATCCTTGGAACACCGATTGTGTGCCCGGAGGCTCGAGTGGAGGAGCGGCCGCCTTGGTCGCGGCGGGAGGGGTGCCTTGGGCCTGGGGAACCGATACTGGTGGCTCGGTGCGCCAGCCCGCATCTCTCTGCGGCATCGTGGGCGTGAAGCCGACCTACGGGCGCGTGTCTCGGTACGGGCTCATCGCCTTTGCGTCTTCCCTCGATCAAGCCGGTCCGATGGCGAGATCGGTTGAAGACGCCGCCGCCTTGCTGCAGATGGCGGCCGGCCACGATCCCATGGACGCGACCTCGATACCGAGGGAGGTTCCCGACTATTTGGAGGGCATTGACGAAGGCATCTCGGGAATGCGCATCGGCATCGTCAAGGAGTTCGAAGGTGGGGGAACCCAGCCCGGCGTCCGATCTAAAGTTGAAGATGCTTACCGCCGGCTCGAGAAGCTCGGGGCGAGCTTGGAAGAGATATCGCTCCCTTCTTTCGAGCACGGCATCTCCGCCTATTACCTCATAGCTCCCGCGGAGGCGTCCTCGAACCTCGCTCGCTACGACGGAGTCCGTTATGGGTACCGGCAAGCGGACGCTGCAGACATCGTGGCGATGTCGTCGCGCACGCGAGCAGAGGGGTTTGGAGACGAGGTCAAGCGGCGAGTCATGCTGGGAACTTACGCGTTGTCCGCCGGTTATTACGAGGCCTATTACGGTAAGGCCCAGAAGGTTCGCACGCTGATCATCGAGGACCTCGAGCGCGCCTATTCGTCGGTGGATCTCATCGTCTCTCCGACGTCCCCGACCACGGCGTTCAAGCTCGGCGAGCGGACGTCTAATCCTCTGGAGATGTATTTGTCCGACATCTTCACCGTGCCCGTCAACCTTGCCGGCAACGCCGCCATCAGCGTGCCCTGCGGGCTCTCTTTAGACGACGGGCTCCCCGTCGGCCTACAGCTCATTGCGCCCGCTCTGGACGAGAAGACGATGTTCCGGGCCGCTTACGCGTTCGAGAAGGACCTCGGCTGGGCCGGAACCGCCGAGAGCAGGCCCCCGCTATGAGCGGGCGGTATGAGACCACTGTAGGGCTCGAGATCCACGTCGAGCTCGCGACGAGATCAAAGATGTTCTGCGGCTGCCGGGTCGCATTCGCCGGCGCCCCCAATTCACGAGTCTGCCCGGTGTGCTTGGGATTTCCGGGCACGCTTCCCGTCGCCAATGAAAAAGCCGTCGAGCACACTTTGAGGATCGGTCTTGCTCTCGGATGCGACATAGCCGAGCACTGCTTGTTTCACCGCAAGAACTACTTCTATCCGGATATGCCGAAGAACTATCAGATCTCGCAGTACGACTCGCCCTTGTGCCTGCGCGGTCACCTCGACATTCCCTCGAAAACCGGATCCAAGTCGATCGGCATAACACGCGTTCATATAGAAGAAGACACCGGCAAGTCGCAGCACGTCGGGGGCGACGGTCGCATCGCGAGCTCCGAGTACTCGCTCGAGGATTTCAACCGGGCAGGCACTCCATTGGTCGAGATCGTTACGGAGCCCGATATCGAATCGGGCGAGGAAGCGACCACCTTCGTGACGGAGCTACGAGCGCTGCTCGAGGCCCTCGGCGTCTCCGACGTGCGCATGGATGAAGGATCTTTGCGAGTAGACGCGAATATCTCAGTTCGGCGGGCAGGCGAGATCGAGCACGGCACCAAGGTCGAGGTAAAGAACATGAACTCGATCCGGTCCGTCGGCCGGGCCTTGGCTTTCGAGGAAGAACGCCAGCGCCGGGCTTTGGATGAGGGTTCGCCGCTCGTGCAGGAGACGAGGCACTTCGATGAGAAGTCGGGCGCAACCTCGTCGATGCGGAGCAAGGAGCACGCGTTCGACTACCGGTATTTTCCCGAGCCCGACCTCGTGCCGCTCGAGCCCTCGGCTCACTGGGTTGCGGATATCCAAAAGACGCTGCCCGAGCTGCCGCCGGAGCGCCGGCAGCGATTCGTCTCCGAGTATGGGCTGACCCCGATCGATGTGGGTGTGCTGACCGCGTCGAGCTCGACTGCTGCCTGGTTCGAGGATGCCGCGCGTGCTTATGCGGGAGATCCGAAGAAGATCGTCAATTGGATCATCGCGGACCTCTTTGGGCTTCTGAATGTCGCGGGGATCGAGTTGTCCGCGTGCCGCATAGCACCGCCGCAACTGGCGGCTCTGGTGACGATGGTCGACGCCGGAACAATCTCGGGCACGCAGGCCAAAGTCGTGCTCGCGGAGATGTTCAGAAGCGGTTCTCCTCCTCGCGAGATCGTGCGTGCGAAAGGGATGGAGCAGGTCTCAGACAAAGGGGCGATCGAGGCTTTCATAGATGAGGCGATAGCCGAGAACCCCGATGTCGCGGACAAGGTCCGGGGCGGAAACCCGGGCCCCCTTGGCTTTCTGGTTGGTCAAGTAATGAGGAAGATGAACGGGCAGGCCAACCCGAAGGTGGTCAACGAGATCCTCCACGCGAAGCTTCTCTCCTGAACGCTCGGGGACTCATCACGGGCGGAGCCATCACCATCGACACCTCCGGGACGATGGAGTGCCCGCCCGAGATCTGTTGGGGTCTGATCACCGACTGGGAACGCCAGGGAGACTGGATGCTGGAAGCCACCGACTTCGTGGTTGTTTCCGAGCGGCGTGAAGGCGTCGGCGTGGAGGCAGAAGCGACCGTTCGCATTGGGGGGATAGCGACGCGCGATCGCGTCACCGTGACCGTATGGGAGCCGAACCGCCACCTTCAAATTTCCCACGGTGGCTGGGTATCGGGCCGCGGCGACATCGAGCTCATTCCGGCCGGCCCGGAGCGCACGCACGTCTTCTGGCGCGAGCTCCTCTATCCGCCGCTCGGCCCCCTGGGCGCGGCCGGGCTCATGGCCCTAAAGCCGGTGATGGCCCGCATCTTCGCGCGCGACCTCCGCATCCTGGCCTCGCTGTGTCGCGTCGCGGCGACCTAACCGGGCCGAGTGGGTGGTGACTGGCGGTATGCGCCACTGGAGACCCACTCGGCGTATGGGGTCAGGCTCTTAGGGACTTGACTCCCTCGTAGGCGGTCCTTATGCCGATTGCGGCAAGGAAGACTCCGAAGACCTTGGTGAGCGTCACGGGGTCGATCCGGAGAGCGATGTCGGCCCCGAGGTAGGCCCCGCCTATCCCACCTATGGCCACGAGCAGCGCGTGTCTGAAAGACACGAAGTGGTTCCTCAGGTGAGCGATCACTCCGACAATCGCTGTTGGAACGATGACCAGCAGAGATGTACCTTCCGCGAGATGCTGGGTCTCGTTTATGACCATCACCATGAAGTGAACCATCAAGAGGCCCCCGCCCACTCCGAAAAGCGACGACAGCACGCCCACCAGGAGCCCGGCGGCGAGCACGAGGAGGACGGTCTGGGCGGTCACGAGAGCAGTAGCTGTGCGGACACCGCGAGAACCAGCAGCCCAAAGAGGAGCTTGAGCAGACCTTCGCTGGAGCGCGCCAGGAGGAACGCGCCCAGGGGCGCCCCGACGAGACTTCCGGCAGCAAGAAGTCCCGCGAGCCCGTAGTCGATGCTGCCGTCGAGGGCAAAGCGGGCCGCTCCGACCGTGGCAATGGGCACGATCGCCGCGAGCGATGTCGCATGAGATTGATGTTGCGTGAGTCCGATGAAAGCCACCAGCAGAGGGACGATGATGATCCCGCCCCCCACTCCCAGCAGGCCGCTCGCGAGGCCCGCCGCGAGCCCGGTGGCGAGAGTCAGCGGCGGGGCGAGACGAGGCTCGCCGCCCGACTCTTCGGCGCTCAAGAGAGATAATCGGCGATGCGGGAGACGCCTTCTGTGAGGTCATCGTCCCCGAGGGCATAGCTCAGGCGCGCGTACCCGGGCGCGCCGAAGCCTTCGCCGGGCACTATGGC
>JACDBF010000185.1 GCA_013695055.1 Actinomycetota bacterium | reverse complement strand
CCTTGGTGCTGCGCATCGGAGGCAAAGATACCGAGCTCTTGGGCATTGACCGTTCGACGGAGCATGTCGCTTCCCTGGCTGCGGCCGAAACCGGACTTGGTCCCGAGGTCGTTGATTTCGTCGAACCCGAGGGATATCTGGTTACACGTTTCATCGAGGGCCGGCCCATACCGGTCGAGGAGATGCGGACGCAAGAGCGAATCGCCAGCATCGCGCGTGCCCTGCATGGCCTCCACTACGGAAAGTCGATACCGGGGCGGTTCGACTCCTTCCGAGTTGTAGAGGACTACCGCGCTATCGCTGAGGAGCGTGGTGTCGAGGTTCCGCCTGCGTACGATCGAGTGAAGGAGACGGCGGGCACGATCGAAAGAGCGCGCGGGCCGCAGCCGCAGCATCCATGTCACAACGACCTCTTGAACGCTAACTTCCTGGACGACGGCCGGCGCATCAGGATCGTCGATTGGGAGTACGCGGGTATGGGCGATCCTTTCTTCGATCTCGCCAACTTTTCGGTGAATCACGGCTTCGCGACCGAGGAAGATGCTGCTCTGTTGGTAAGCTATTTGGGCGCCCCCACCAGGGAGCAGCGAAGCTCGCTGGCTCTCATGAAACCGATGTCGGATTTTCGGGAGGCCATGTGGGCGGTGGTGCAGCAGGGCATCTCCGAACTGGATTTCGACTTCGTTACTTACGCAGACGAGCACTTTGAGCGCTCGGAGGAGATCGCTGCAGGCCGGCCGTTCAAAGAAGCTCTGGAGCGGCTGAGATGAGATTGCTCGAGTGCTCGTCGATCGCTCGAATGTGTCGGTAATTCTCGCGGCGGGGCACTAGATGCGTTCGCAAGCGGAAGCGGTCATCATCGGCGGCGGAGTAGGTGGCTGCAGCATTGCCTACCATCTCGCAAAGCTCGGAATGAAAGACGTTCAGGTCATCGAGCGGAATGGGCTCTCGGACGGGACGACCTGGCATTCGGCCGGCTTCGTCGGACAGCTTCGCTCCACGATGAGCCACACGCGCATGATGATGTACTCAACAGAGCTCTATTCCGAGCTGGAGAGAGAAACTGAGATGGATCCCGGTTGGCGGCGCGTGGGCGGGATTCGTGTGGCGGTTTCGCCCGAGCGAGTCGAGGAGCTCAAGAGGCAGGCGGGATGGGCGCAGACGTTCGGGCTCGAGCTCGAGCTAATCGATAGACGGCAAGCTAGGGAGCTGTGTCCACTCCTAAGCGTGGACGATGTGCTCATGGCCGCGTGGCTTCCGGGGGACGGATACCTCGATCCCGAGAGTCTTACGGGAGCTCTGGCAGCCGGGGCGCTGCGACTCGGCGTCGACATCGCCACCGAAACGAGAGTCATGGCCGTAACCGTCGAGAACGGCCGGGTCGTGGGTGTCGAAACGGATCGCGGCCACATCAGATCGGATGTGGTCGTGAACGCGACGGGCGTTCAGGCCCCCGAGATCGGGCGCATGGCCGGCGTAGATATTCCAATCGTGGCGATGGAGCATCAGTACCTCGAGACCGAGGCGTTTGAACCTCCGCTGGGTCCGATTCCTACCGTGCGCGATCCCGACCGCATCGTTTACTTCCGGGAGAAGAACGGGGGCCTCTTGGTGGGCGGATATTCACGCGCTCCCAGCACTTGGGAAGGAAGGGCGTTGCCCGATCGGCCGAGGTCGCTCTTTCCCGCCCGCCCCGAACGCTTCGAAGAGTCGCTCGCCGGCGCACGCGCTCTCGTTCCTCAGCTCGAGAAGACACCCGTTGCTCGGTGGGTGAACGGGCTTGAGTCGTTCACTCCAGATGGTGAGTTCATTCTGGGCGGGAGTGATGTGGGCGGCTTCTGGGTAGCGGCGGGCTTCTGTGTCCATGGCCTTGCCGGCGCCGGCGGAGTCGGCAAGACGATTGCCGAGTGGATCATCGACGGGCAACCCGAGTGGGACGTGGCCGGCATGAGCCTTAGTCGTTTCGGACCGCAGCATCGCAGCCGGGCTTTCACGAAGGAACGCTCTGTCGAGTCCTATTCCAAGTACTACGACATCGTCTACCCGCACGAGGAGAAGCGATCGGCTCGGCCGCTGCGCGTCTCGCCGGTGTACGCGCGCTTGCAGGAGCTTGACGCCGTGTTCGGCGAGAAGGCCGGTTGGGAACGAGCCAATTGGTTCGAGTCGAATGCGCCGTTTGGGGATGAGTCGGTACGGCCACCCGGTTGGGCTGGGCGGTTCTGGTCCCCCGCCGTTCAAACCGAGCACCTTGCCTGCCGGACGACGGCTGCCCTCTTTGATGAGACATCGTTCGCGAAGCTGGAGGTTTCGGGCGCGGGCGCCGAGCATCTCCTGGAGCACCTTTGTGCTAACAGGGTGGCGCGCGCTACCGGCGCCGTCACCTACACCCAGATGTTGAACAGTAGGGGTGGTATCCAGTGCGACGTGACGGTGACCAGGCTGGGCCCCGATCGCTTTCGGATCATCACCGGCACCGCTTTTGGAGGCCACGACCTCGCCTGGGTTCGCTTCCACGCTCCGGACGATGGATCCGTGAGAATCGATGACGTCACATCTCGTTATTGCTGCCTTGGGCTCTGGGGCCCGCGCGCTCGCGAGATTTTGCAGCCGCTCACCGATTCCGATTTGTCCAACGAGGGTTTGAGGTACATGCAGGCGTGTGAGATAGCGGTGGGCAAGATCCCCTGTCTCGCAGCGCGCGTGACGTATGTGGGCGAGCTCGGTTGGGAGCTTTACTGTCCGATGGAGTTCGGTCTCTCATTATGGGACACCTTGTGGGATGAAGGACTCTCTCACGGGCTTGTCGCAGGGGGATATCGTGCGATCGACTCCCTCAGGCTGGAGAAGGGCTACGTTGTGTGGGGGGCGGATGTCACTCCCAATGAGAATCCGTGGGAGGCCGGCCTCGATTTCGCGGTCAAGCTCGATAAGGGGGCTTTCTTGGGCAGGGAGGCGCTCGTGGCGGCGAAAGAGGGAACGCTCGAACGCAAGCTCGTTTGTCTGGTGCTCGATGAGGGGAACGATGTGGCGCTGGGCTCGGAACCGGTTCGCATCGAGGGTCGCGTTGCGGGCCGGGTGACCTCGGGAGGTTATGGGTACAGCGTCAAACGCTCGCTCGCTTACGCGTATGTGCGGGCCGACGGCGCAACGCCGGGAACGCGCGTCGAGGTGGGCATCTTTGGAGATTGGATCGGCGGACGGGTGGCGGAGACGCCGCTGTTCGACCCCGACAACGAGCGGATCCGGGCATGACTCTCGGCGCAACTATCGAGGGCAAAGAAACGAGTACGTTGCGCCCCATCATCGGCATCACTTGTTATCTGGAACGTGCACGGTGGGGGCCGTGGGACAAGCCGGCCGCGCTCGTCCCCTGGACCTATGTGCGGGCCGTGGAAGCGTCTGGGGGACGGGCGCTGCTGATTCCTCCATCCCTTGACGGCGTTGAAGAAACCTTAGGCGTCTTCGATGGCCTGGTGCTCTCCGGAGGATCGGATGTCGATCCTTCTTTGTACGGCGCTGCTCCACACGTCGAGACCAAGGACATCCGGCCCGATCGCGACCGGGCAGAGTTGCGGTTGCTCGAAGGCGCTCTTAAGGGCGGCGTCCCATCACTTGCGATCTGTCGCGGGATGGAGATCATGAACATCGCGCGCGGCGGAGATCTCCAACAGCACCTTCCGGACAAAGGAGCCGGCGAAACGCACAAGGAGTCTCCCGGGATCTTCTCGAAGCATGATGTCGAGGTATCGCCGGGCAGCCGGCTTGCCGGCATGGTGCGGAGCGGAAGCACCGTGTGCTCGCACCATCATCAAGCCCCGGAAAGACTCGGCGAGGGACTGAGTCGCGCTGCATGGGCAACAGATTCGACGACCGAGGCCATAGAAGACCAGCGCCTGGACTTTGCGATCGGAGTTCTCTGGCATCCGGAAGAAGGAGACGATCTTCTTCTGTTCGAGCAACTGGTGCAAGCCGCATCGGAATACGCGAGGACGCGCACATCGAACCGCTCGGTTACGAGAGGAGACACATGACCATAGTCGTCAATCCCGCAACCGAAGAGACGATCCTCGAGCTTCCCGAGGCGAGCGCGGAAGAGATGGACGGTGCGATCGATGCTGCTGAGGCTGCCTGGCCCGGTTGGCGTGCGGTGGATCCCTCTGACCGCGCCCGGCTTTTGCGCCGTCTCGCAGCGCTCGTGGAGGACAACGCGGAAGAGCTCGCTCGGCTCGAGATGCGAAACGTCGGCAAGCCGATCGGCGATGCGCGCGACGAGGTCGCGATGGTTGCCGAAGTCATCTATTTCTACGCCGGAGCGATCGACAAGCATCACGGCGAGACGATTCCCGTTTCCGGTGGAGTCGATATGACTTTCCGTGAACCACTTGGGGTGATCGGCTTGATCACCCCCTGGAACTTTCCACTCAACATCGCCAATTGGAAGCTTGCTCCGGCGCTCGCGTGCGGCAATACAGTTGTGCTGAAGCCTGCCGAGGTGACCCCCATGAGCGCGCTTCGACTCGCGGAGCTGGCGCTGGAGGCCGGCATTCCCGAAGGTGTCCTGAACGTCGTAGTGGGCAAGGGCAGTGTTGCCGGTCAGCGACTGGTCGAACACGAGCGCGTCGCCAAGATCGGTTTCACCGGTTCCACAGAGGTCGGCCGCAAGGTTATGGAGAGTGCCGCGGGAACCATCAAGCGGGTGACGCTCGAGCTGGGTGGAAAGTCTGCGAACGTGGTCTTCGAAGACGCCGACCTCGAACGGGCGGCCGAGGCGGCTCCCAGTGCAGTGTTCGGCAACGCAGGCCAGGACTGCTGCGCACGCAGCCGCATCCTGGTACACACCGATGTCTTCGATCGCTTCGTGGAGCTCGTCTCCGAGGCGACCTCCAGATTGACGGTTGGAGATCCGGAGAATGAGGACACGGACATGGGACCTCTCATATCCGAAGATCAGCGCGCATCCGTTCGGTCCTACTCCGAGGGCAGGGTCGCCTACAAGGGCCAAGTTCCCGACGGGAAGGGATTTTGGTTCCCCCCCACGGTGCTTGCTCCGGTGAGCAATGACGAGCGCGCGGCTCAAGAGGAGATATTTGGTCCCGTCGTGTGCATGATCCCGTTCTCGAGCGAAGAGGAAGCGATTCGCATCGCGAACGACACGCCCTACGGATTATCTGGATCGATATGGACGCGTGATGGCGGCCGCGCATTGCGAGTAGCGCGGGCTCTCGAGACTGGGACGGTGTCCATCAACTCCAACACGTCGGTCCGGCCCGCGACTCCTTTTGGCGGCTTCAAGCAGTCGGGGTTCGGACGCGAGTTGGGCATGCATGCGCTCGAAGGCAACTCAGAGATAAAGAACGTTTTCTTTAGCACGGAGGCCTGATGGGACG
>JACDBF010000182.1 GCA_013695055.1 Actinomycetota bacterium | reverse complement strand
GTGAGGCCCCCGACGGCCTTGAGGGCCGGCTCCAAACGCTCTTTGAAGAACCGGTCAGCGTCCTCCTCCGACTCCCATAGCTCGATGACACGCCAGCCACCGTTTGGGCTCGGCCCGGCGATGTGGAGGGTGCGGCCCGGCGGGTGTTTCTCCTTCAAGCCGAGCTGTTCCCGAACCTTGTCGTAGATTTCTTGGGAACCCTCGTGGTTATCTATCAACAGCGCGATCGGCATACCCCATCTCCCTCCTCGAGTCCCTCCTCGAGTCGTCACCTAGACCCTACGCCTATGAAGCGAGGCTTGCTCGGCGCAACCGGCCGCGTCGCGCTCCCTGCCCTCGGCGCTAACTCGGGCGATGATCTCCTCGACCACGGCCGCCTTCTCGTCCGCGTAGTTCTGGACGTATTTCCATTCCCTCTGGGCCAGCTCACGCTTCCTCCGTTCGTACAGCTCGCGGTCGGCCTGGTTGCTTCGCAGCCGGTCGCGAAAGAGCAACATCCGATCGATCTCGAGGCATCCCTTCGACAGCACGTGCAGGTTGATGTTCGTGTCCGGGCCCTTGAACAGGCGGTGCTCGTACCAGTCCGGCTCCCGGATCCGAAGCACGTAGCCGGCGGCCTCCAGCGAGGTCGCGTACGCCTGCTCCTCGGCTGAGTCGGCCACGACCAGCAGGATGTCGATGATCGGCTTGGCGACGAGCCCGGGAACCGAGGTCGAGCCCACGTGCTCGATCGCGAGCGCCTGCTCACCGAGCGCAGCCGCGATCCGCCGGGCCTCGCGAGCGAACAGCTCTGGCCACCTCGGGTCGTAGCTCACGAGCTCGATCGAGCCGCCATGAACCTGTGGCTCCCCGACCGTGACGGCGCGGATCTGCTCCTCGGTCATCCGTTCTTGTCCGCCTGGTTTTGGAATCTGCTCCATGGCGGGTTGGCTCCTCTCCAAAGGGTACGGGGTATTTGCGCTGGGGCGCTACAACCGAGCGATGTGTAATGTCAGTCGGGAAGCTGTTCGCACCGTGTCAAGGTGCATTCTCTCGCAAGAGCCCGTGCGCCCCAACAAACTCCGTCGGTTCGGAGCACCACTTCCTCCACGTACCAGATAGCGGCCAAGATCCGTTAATCGCCGGCTCCCATACGATCGGCGCGTGAGAAGCCAGCGCGGCAAGTTCCCGGCCGTTCGAGATACAGAAGGCGGAGTGGCTATACGGGTGCGCGGATTGAGCCACGTCTATCGTTCGGCTGGGAAATCGGTCGCCGTCCTGCAAGGCCTCGACCTCGACATCGAGCCGGGTGACTACGTAGCCCTGAGCGCCCCGTCGGGCGCGGGCAAGACGACGCTGCTCAGCTTGTTGGGGGGCCTTGAGCCCGTCCGTTCCGGAAGCGTCATCGTGGGCGACGTCGAGCTCAAGGGCCTCACTGGCGACGCCCTGGCCGCCTACCGCCGGCAGACGGTTGGATTTGTGTTTCAGCACTTCGGCCTCCTGGGCACGCTCTCTTCGCAAGAGAACGTCGAGCTCGCTTGCGCTCTGTCTCGAGAGACTCGAACGGAGCGTCGCTCTCGGAGCCAAGCCCTGCTGGATGCGGTAGGCCTTCGCGAGAGGGCGTCCCACAAACCGATTGAGCTCTCCGGCGGAGAACGACAACGAGTCGCGATCGCGCGCGCTCTGGCGAACCGCCCCCGCTTGATACTCGCCGACGAGCCAACCGGGAACCTGGATGAAGACGCGTCGCGGCGCGTAATCGAGCTTCTAGAAGAGATCCGCACCGTGAGGCACTGCACTCTGATTGTGGTGACGCATAATCGCTCGCTTGCGGCGCGCGCTCCAAAAAACTACGGCCTCGCCGACGGGATCCTGGTGGCGCGATGACCTGGACGGACGCGCTCACGCTCGCCGCCAAAGGCGTCCTTAGGCGAATCGGAAGGGCCCTATTGACCATTCTCGCGGTGGCGCTCGCCGCTTGTCTCCTGACCGCGCTCCTGAGCATCGCCGGAGTGGCTCGCACCGAGGTTCTACGTCAGCTCGCAAAGGGAGGACCGCTCGCCAGCATCAAGGTCGCGGCCGCTGCCGCCGATCCCGCTGAGCTCGCCGACGACGATCCACAGGGTGGGGACCCTCGTGATTTGAATCGCGCTGCCGTACGAGAGATCACCGCTCTTCCAGACGTCACCTCGGTGGTCCCGGTGATAACCAGCCGGATGATCTTCGTGCCGCCGGAGGTCGCGGCCGGCGCCTCGAATTCGGATGCGTCAAGCTCTGGAGAGCCAGACTACTTCTTCGATACGGCGGTCGGGGTCGACATGACGCAGGCAGCTCACTTGCCCATCGCGCTGCTCGACGGTCGTCTTCCCGCGCCCGCGTCGCTCACCGAGATCGCCGTCACCGAAGGCTATTTGGAAAGGCTCGATATCGACCCGTCCCGAACAGGAGTCGTTATCGGAACGGAGCTCGGGATGGGACCGCCCCGGGTATTCAGCGGGCTGGGTGAACAGCCCTACAGGGCTCTGTGGCGACGCGCACAGATAGTGGGGGTTGTCGCGCAGGAAGCTTCATCGGGCCAGGTGCTCGCGCCGATTGAGCAAACCAGGGCGGCGCGTCAATGGTCGGCCGCGAGCGACGATGGCGGGGAGGCGCTCGATCTTCCGGAGTCCCAGTACAGCGGCTTGGTTGTAGTGGCTGGAGGACTCAATCGGATCAGCCACGTGAGAGACCAGATAGCGGACATCGGCTATTCGACCAGCGCTCCTGAGAATCTCATCGCCTCCGTGCAGCGGTATCTGCGCGTGGTCGAGATAACTCTGAGCTCGATTGGAGCGATCGCGATCATCATCGCTTCTCTCGGAATCGCCAACACCATGCTCTCCGCCATCCGGGAGCGCCGGCGTGAGATCGGCATTCTGAAGGCCATCGGCGCCCGAGATCGAGATGTGCTGCGCGTGTTCCTGATCGAGGCGGCCGCTCTGGGATTCATCGGAGGAGTAGTGGGCACCGTGGCGGGCTGGCTTGCGGCGGTGGGCGTCGGCTCGGTCGTCAATCGTTATCTCGTGGCCGAGGGCCTGCTCGGCGTCCGCATGACTCTGAGCCCCAGCACGGTCGTTGCGGGGATTGC
>JACDBF010000175.1 GCA_013695055.1 Actinomycetota bacterium | reverse complement strand
AGAAGCTCGTGGAGGCGCGCGACTATCGTCAGATCACCAACCTCGTGTCGCGCATGGACTGGTTGTCGGGCATCAACAACGAGCTTCCGCTCGCACTCGCGCTGGAAACCCTTATGGAGGTCGAAGTTCCACCGCGCGCGCAGTACTTGAGGGTCGTCATGTGTGAGATGAATCGGATCCTCAATCACCTGATGTTCTTTGCATCGTTCGGAGCCGAGCTCGGGGCCATCACCCCCACTTTCTACGCGTTCCGCGAGCGCGAGGACATCCAAATGGCGATGGAGATGACGACCGGGGGCCGGATGCACTTCGGATTCTTCAGGCCGGGTGGTCTGAAAGAGGATGTCCCCGCGGGTTTTTATGCGCAGGCGCTCAAGGGAGTGCGACAAGTCATCAAACGGCTTCCCGACTACGAGAACCTTTTGATCGGCAACGAGATCTTCAAACAGCGCACGATCAACGTCGGTGTGCTGCCGACTGAGGTTGCCTACTCCTACGGGGTATCGGGGCCGATCGCGCGCGGCTCCGATATCGGCCTCGACGTCCGCAAAGACGAGCCCTATCTCGTGTATGACAAGTTTGATTTCGAGGTTCATTCGGCGCCGAACGGTGACTGCTTCGACCGATTCTGGGTGCTTCTCCACGAAGTCGTCGAATCGGCAAAGATCGTGGAGCAAGCTATCGAAGACATGCCGTCGGGCCCGGTGATGGGAAAAGTGCCGCGCGTCGTGCAGGCGCCTCAAGGTGAGGTCTACGTGCGCACCGAGAACCCGCTCGGCGAGTTGGGCATGTACCTCGTATCCGACGGGGACCGCAGACCGTACCGGCTAAAGATCAGAACGCCGTCGTATTCGAATGTGTCCGCGCTGCCCTACGTGCTCAAGGACACGTACGTATCGGACATGATCGCGATACTGGGCTCGTTCTTCTTCGTCCTGGGAGACATCGACCGCTGATGCTCGACATAACTCTCAATACCTGGCAGATCTTGATCATCAAGATCCTGGTGATCCTCACGGTCGTGCCCGTCGGTGCGATCGTCGGAGGCTACGCCGAGCACAAGGTCATGGCTCACCTCCAGCATCGACTGGGTCCCATGTATCCAGGTGGGTTTCACGGTTGGGCGACCACTGTGGCCGACGGAATCAAGTTTCTTTTCAAGGAGGACATCATTCCTGCGGCCGCCGACAAGAAGGTATTCAGCCTCGCGCCGGCCGCCATCATGGTGCCGATCATCATGATCTACCTGGTGATCCCGATCGACGCGGCGCTCGTCGTCGAGGACCTCGACGTAGGCATCTTCTACCTGCTTGCAGTCTCGTCGCTCTCGACCATTGGGATCCTCATGGCGGGGTGGTCAAGCGCCAACAAGTACGCGCTGATCGGGGCCTTGCGATCGGCGGCGCAGCTGATCGCTTACGAGCTCCCAATCGTGCTTTCGGCGGCGGCCGTAGCGATGCTCGCCGGAACGCTTTCCTTGAACGGGATCGTGGAGGCCCAGCGCTTTCCTTTCGCCCTCTGGCCCCCGGGCCTTGGGCTCGCTCTTTTTCTCGTGTTCGTGACGGGGGCCGTGGCCGAGATGACCAGGATTCCGTTCGACATGCCGGTCGCCGAGTCCGAGATCATCACCGGACCCTTCACCGAGTACACAGGCATGCGCTACATCTTCAGTCACCTCTTTGCCGAGATGGGTCATCTCGTGGCGTTCGGCGGCATCGCAACGACGCTGTTCCTCGGCGGTTACAGACCCGTCATTCCCTGGGAGCCACTCGAGCTCATTCCCGGCTTCGTGTGGTTTGCGGTCAAGACCATGTTCATGATCTTTTTGTTCCTATGGATTCGCCCCACCTTCCCGAGAGTTCGTGAAGACCAGTTGCAGAAGTTCGCATGGAAATTCCTGATCCCGCTGTCGCTCGTCCTGATCCTGGCGACGGGCGCCTGGGTTCTCTACGTATGAGGTTCAAGTTTGGCAATTGACGACAAGCGCCTGACCGACGACCGCCGGGCCGGATTCGGCCTCGGCCTGCTGAAGGGCATGGGGGTAACCCTCAAGCACCTCTTCAAGCACAACACGGTCATCCAGTATCCAGACGAGAAGCAGGAGCTGCCGCCTCGGACGCGCGGAGTCATCGCTCTGAAAGAGGAGAACTGCACGGTCTGCATGCTTTGTGCCCGTGAGTGCCCCGACTGGTGCATTTACATCGACTCTCACAAGGAGACTCTGCCGCCAAAGCGCGAAGGGGGCCGGCCGCGCAAGCGCAACGTCCTTGATCGCTTTGCCATCGACTACGCGCTGTGCATGTACTGCGGCATCTGCGTCGAGGTATGCCCCTACGATGCCCTCTTTTGGAGCCGTGAGTTCGAGTACGCGGAGTACGACATTCGCGAGCTGACGCACGAGAAGGAGCGTCTGTCGGACTGGATGGCGTCCGTCCTGCCTCCACCTCCGCTCGAAGAGGGGGCCGAGCTTCCGGGAGCGCCCCCACCGGCGGCCTCCGCCGCAACGACGACCGCGCCGACTCGGACTGCAACGCCCTCGGCGACTCCCAGCCAGACATCGTCGGCCGCAGAGGGCCGCGACGCGCTCGCAAGCGACGCGCCCAAAGCGCCTGCCGCGGCTCCAACCGCCGCAACGCCGGAAGCCGCCGATGACAAGTCGCCTGCGGCAACGGCCACCACTCAGGTCGAGGAGGACATCGCTCCGGACAAGGCGGAAGGCCTCACGACCCCGTCCGGCGCTGCGGAGAAGACGACCCCGGGCGCCGATTCGAAGACCGACGAGCCGGCCGCCGCTTCCCCCTCGGACGGCCAACCCAAGCGAGGCGATGCGTCTAGCCCGGCCCCCGTCGAGCCCGCGCCCGGCGCGGCCGGCGGCGAAGCCCCTGCGGCCGCGTACGAGAGGGTTCTCGAGGAGCAGCGCACCAAGGGCTCCTCGCCGCAGGTCGCAGAGGCGCGCGCCAAGGTGGCCCGCGTCAAGGCCGAGCGAGGCGTGAGAAGACAGCCCACTCCCATCGAGACCGACAAGCGGGTGCCGAGCGCGCCGACCAAGGGCGAGGCCCCCGAGCCGGTGGCCGCAGGAGCTCCACGCGCCGAAGAGCCACAGCCGGAGCAGGGCCCGGTGGCTTCAGGAGCGGCCCCCGAACCCGAGGCAGCGGCCCCCGAGCCCGAGGCAGCGGCCACCGAACCCGAGGCAGCGGCCCCCGAACCCGAGGCAGCGACCTCCCAGCCCGAGGCAGCGACCTCCCAGCCCGAGGCGTCTGCCGCCGAAGCGGAGGACCCCGAGGCGGCCTACGAGCGAGTCCTTTCGGAGG
>JACDBF010000144.1 GCA_013695055.1 Actinomycetota bacterium | reverse complement strand
GTTCCGCTCGAGCGCGATTTCGTGCTCTTGCTGGCGGCCCAGTTCACGTCTCAGGCGGCCGACGGGATAGCGCAGGCCGCGTTCGCCGACGTGCTGGTGCTCGAGCCGCTGGGGGAGCGCACGCCGGCCCGCATCCTTGCCGTGTTTGCGCTCACCCTGCTCCCCTACTCGCTCATCTCCCCGTGGCTCGGCGTGGTCGTGGACCGCTGGCGGCGACGGTCACTCCTGGTGGTGTCCGCGCTCCTGCGCGCCGTCCTTCTGTTCAGCCTGCCGCTGTGGTCTCCGCTTCTGCCCGGAGACGCCGGCCTCTACGTTGCGGTGCTGGCTCTTCTGGGTCTCGGCCGTCTCTGGCTCACCACCAAGAGCGCCGTCTTACCCGGGTTGCTCCACGAACGCCACCTACTGGGCGGCAATTCGATCTCGAGCGGAGGGGGCATGATCTCGGCCCTCGGTGGCGGCGTGGCGGGGATCGCTCTGGCCGCAACCCTGGGCTCGACAAGCGCCCTGGTGGCCGCCGGAGCCGTCTATCTGTTGTCGTCGCTGGTTGCCCGGCTCATCTCAAGCGACCCCTTGCCCGTTCATGCGGGACGGTCTGGCCTTGCCGTCGAGATCGCGAAGCTGAGGCTCGAGCTGGGGGCCGGTCTTCGGGAAGTGTGGCGACGACGCGCCGTGCGCCTATCGCTCATGGGCATCTTCCTTCTGCGGGCAGTTGTGATGTTCGTGGCCGTCATTGCGATTCTCGCCATAAACAACGAGTTCCCCGACGCGACCGATCGCTTTGGGCGCCTGTCGGCGGGAGCCGTCGCGCTCGGCGCTGTCGGGGCCGGCGCCCTTTTGGGCGCGCTCTTCACTCCGGCTCTCGGCCGACGCTTGTCCCGGGCGGCGCTCTTGCTGGTCGGGTTCGTGGTGGCGGCCATCGCTCTGCTGTCCCTCGGCGCCATCGGCACTCTTTCCTCCATCTTGGCACTCATGTTCGTCGGAGGCTTCGGGGCCTTCGTGGCCAAGGTCGCGGTCGACGCGGAGGTGCAAGAGGGCCTCCAGGATGTCTACCGGGGCCGGGCCTTCTCCCTCTACGACATCCTCTACAACATCGCAAGCGTCGTCGCGGCCGGGGCGGTCGTCGCGCTCGGCGCGAGCGGAGACCCGCGCGGACCGCTGCTGCTAGCCGGGGTTGCCGCGCTCGTCATGGGGGCGGGGCTGGGGGTCGCACTCAACCGGGCCGGCATGCTCCAACAGCTGCCGAGTGGGTGACAGATGTCGCATAGCGCCACTCAGCACCCACTCGGCACCGGGGGTTTGTCGGCTACGAGGAGAAATTCGGTGTGCTCGATGTCGGGGGCCCGGCGCTCATAGTCACCCGGCTCGACCGCGTAGACGGCTCGGGGAGCGAGGCCCACGCCGAGAGCCAGCAGATGGAGCTCGCGCGGCGTGTAGACCCCGGTCCACAAATCGAACTGCGCCTCGACGCCCTCTTCGTTCTTCACGGTCGTGAGCTCGTGGCAGAGTCCGTTCGCAGCGTCGAAGTGGGCACCCGGATGAAGGTTCGCGACCTGGTAGTAGGCGTTGAAGGCGGTGACCAGCGCGACGCCACCGGGCCGGAGCGCCTCGGCGATCCGGCGCAAGACCAGCCCGTCGTCCGCGCCCATGAGCCCGAAGCCTCCCTGGCAAAGCGATATGGCGACCTCGAACTCGTTGTCGAAGGGCATCTGGCGCGCATCGACCTCGAAGAACGAAGCGGCCACTCCGGCCCGGCGGGCGTGCTCCGCGGCGATATCGAGGAACCGGCGGGAGATATCCACCCCGGTGACCCCGAAACCCGCCTCTGCGAGCCCAACCGCGTGTCGGCCCGGGCCGCACCCGACGTCGAGCAGGCGCTTGCCCCGCGCCGGGCCCCCGATCTCCACGACGAACTCGACCTCTTGCCGCGTGCCCTTGGTAAAGCCGTAGCGGAGATAGGCCTCCCCCAGGTGCTCGGCGACGGCATCGAAATAAGGCCGGCCCGGATGAGCCGGGGGCCGGGCCGTCACTTCTTCTTCTCGACCCTGGGGAGTTTCTCTCCCGCGGGCTCGAGCCCGCGGGCACGAGCCCACTCGTCGAGACGTGTGAAGGCCTCGCCGGCTTCCAGCACCCCTTCCTCGAGTCTGAGCTCGAGGAGCCACTCGAGCGCCTCGCCCACCGTCGGGCCGGGCGGAACGCCGAGATAAGCCATGACCTGGCGACCGTCGAGGTCGGGCCGGATGCGTTCCAGCTCCTCGCGCTCGGCAAGCGACGCAACGCGCGCCTCCAGCTGATCCATGCGGGCCCCGAGGCGGTTTGCCTTAGATGCGTTGCGGGTCGTGCAGTCGGCTCGCACGAGCGCATTGAGCTTTCCCAAGAGCGGCCCTGCGTCGCGCACATAGCGACGGACTGCCGAGTCGCTCCAACCTTGGCTGTAGGTGTGGAAGCGATGGTGCAGGCGAATGAGCTCGGATACGTCTGCGACGATCCCATTGGGGTAGCGAAGCGCTTGCAGCCGCGCCTTGGCCATTGAGGCGCCCACCACCTCGTGGTGGTGAAAAGTCACTCCTTCGGAATCGATCTTACGGGTGCGCGGCTTTCCGATGTCGTGCAAGAGAGCCGCCAGCCGCAGCGTCAAGTCCCTGCTATCGGTGCGTTCTAGAACCGCGAGGGTGTGCGAGAAGACATCCTTGTGCCGATGGATCGGATCCTGCTGCAACTTCAGCGCCGACAGCTCGGGCAAGAACAAGGCGGTCAGCCCGGAG
>JACDBF010000135.1 GCA_013695055.1 Actinomycetota bacterium | reverse complement strand
GGTAGATGCGGCTTCCTTCGCACTCGCTGCGGGAATCGTGCTCACTCTCAAGGGGGATGGGAGCCCCGAGCGTGAGGAGAGGCCTCTCATCGCGGGTCTCAAGGAGGAAGTGGTCGAGGGCCTGCGGTGGGTCTGGGGCCACCGTTGCTGCGCATGATCATGCTGATAGCCGCGGTCATGAACCTCGTGTTCTTCGCCACCTTCTCCGTCAGGGTCCTCTTTGCCACAGAGATCCTCGATCTCGATACGACCGGCTTCGGGGTCCTCATGGCCGCGGATGGCGGGGGGCGGCCTCCTGGGGGCGCTCACCGCCGCGCGCGTCAGCGCCCGGATCGGACGCGGCCCCGCGTTGGTGGCAGCCGTCGTGTTGCAGGCAGTCTCCACGTTCGCCTTCGGGAGCACGTCCGAACCCTGGATCGCATGGCTTGCGCTCGCCGCGGGCGGCATCGGAGGCTTTCTGTGGAACGTCGTCGCCATATCGGTCGCCCAGTCGGGTTTCGCCCGAACAAGGCAGCGCACGATGCCCTGCAGGTGCTCATAGATGAGTCCTTCCGGGGCAGGCGGTGGGCGTTGGAGACGGATATCGCCAACTGCTTCGAGGCGATTCCGCACGACCGCTTGATGTCTGTGGTCGAGGAACGCATCTGCGACCGCCACATCCTCAAGTTGATCCGCCCGCTGCTGCGTGCCGGCGTAATGGAGGAAGGGGCGGTGAGACACGCCGCCACGGGCACTCCCCAGGGTGGGGTCGTCTCACCCTTGCTCGCCAATGTCTACCTGCATCGGCTTGATCGCGATTGGCAGGCGCGCGGCGTCGGAGTGCTGTGCCGTTACGCCGATGACCTCGTGGTCATGTGCAGGACGAGACGGGAGGCCAAGACTGCGCTTGCGGTGCTTCGGGCCATCTTGTCGGAGCTCGGCTTGGCACCGAGGGAGGACAAGACCCGCATCGTCAAGCTCAAGGTCGGAGGTGAGGGACTCGACTTCTTGCGCTTCCACCACCGCTTGGTGCGCTCTCGTCTGCACGGCAACCAGCCGGTTGTGTTCCTTGCTCGTTGGCCCTCGCGCAAAGCAATGCAGCATGCACGCAGCCGCATTCGTGAGTTAACGGCACGGAGGCGGCTGCTGCTGCCAGTCGATCAGATCGTGCAGGAAGTCAGCCGCTACCTGCGCGCGTGGGCGGGGTATTTCCGCTACGGCAACTCCGCCCACTGGTTCGACAAGGTCAGCTCCTTTGCGCTTCTCCGCATTGCGCTGTTTGTGGCCAAGCGCCACAGCAGAACGCGGAGCTACGGGTGGGCGATGCTTTACGGGTCGCCCCGGTGGCTGGAGCTGATCAGCCTGCATGGATACGTCGTCGCCCCAAGGCCTAATCGGCCGTGGCGATCCAGCCGAATGCCCTCGGCGAAAGACGTCGGTGAGCGGCTTGAGGGAGAACCTCACGAGCCGTTCGATGGGGGGACGGAGGAGACGTACCAACGCAAAGCAAGGCCTGCACCATTCATCACGAGGGTGAGCAGTTCCGCCAGAAGAGGGGAGGCCGTTTCGCTTACCGGATAGAGGCGGGGTGCCTTCTACCGGATCGGACCAACAGGCAACTTCCACAATCTCATTTCGAGCGCGCGCTGTCTCGGTTCCCCATCGATGGACCGGCGGCCCTTCAAGACCTCCAGGGTCCCTCATACATCTACGCGATTCTCACCGACCCCAGGATTACGGGGTGAGGGGAAAGCCGTAATCGCCTAACCGTTCTCACGGGTAAGCAACCCTCGGAGCTTGTTTTCCAGCCCCACGGGAAGGGACACACGACCTCGAACGAGCTGAATCGCTAGCTCCATCTTCTCTTGAGGCTCCTGTGCTTCAGCTACTCGATCAAGCTCCTCGGTGCTCAGGACCTGAACGAAGAGGTTCTCGATCCGTTGTCCTAGGGTCCTTGGGGGCCCAGCCTCCCACATAGCTATCGATCCCTCGAGCTCGATGAGTGCAAGCTCCTCCTCGTATTCCCGGACCTGTTCGATGGCATCGGAGTGCAGGTCACGGACATCGTCCTCGAACCACAGATAGAAATCTCGCACCGAATCCCGGTATTCCGACACCGCTTCAACCAGATCAATGCGCTCGCCAGCGTCATCGAGGTACCTCTTTGCCGGCGCGGGCCAACCGTCAAACTCAAGCAAGACTGCGGTATTCAAGAAGAACGCCTGACTCATAGTGGACGACTCGTTGGAGAAGCTCATGACCCACCCGATGAACGGAAGCTTGTAGTGCAGGGAGTACTGGCGCAAGCCGCGCACGAATTGTGATAGCGGATCTTCCCTAAACGTGAGGTCAACGCGACGCTGGTATTCCTTTAGGTCAGCATCTGCCTCGGCATAGACAGATCGCGCCGTGATTCGAGTGTGGTCGATAAGGGACTGAACCGAGGCGACGAAGTTGTGAAGCAGCCGAGCTACCTCCCGTTGAAGTTCCGCAAGCAACGACCGGTTCCGACGGAACATCAAGGGCACATTCGCTGGATCTTCGACCGACTCCAGGGCGCTCCGAAGCTCCTGGAAGTTCTCCTCGAACGTGTACGTAGACCATGAGAGCGAACGAATCTCGTTCATGATGAGCTGACCCGGAGCCGATTGGATTGTCTCCATCAACTCAAGAGCGCGTTTCCCGTTCTTTGCCACTCCCGAGGAAGTATCCTAGGCCTGCTTAGCAGCAGCGTCCGACACGCTCCCTATAGCTTCCTCTTTGCCATCGAGCAGGTAAGCGACCACTGCCCTCGTCGCCATTGAAGAGCGCAGAACGGGCGCGCTTGAAACCCATAGCAAAATCCTCTGCGTGGCGGGTGATGGTACTCATCGACGGCGGCATCGATCACATCGGCTTGGCTGCGGCCGCTCAGAACGGCCGCAAAGCGGACGCGCTCCTTGGTTCGATCTGACACCTTGACCGGGGCATCGCTGGTCCTCTTCAATGGGGGTACCTCCTGGTACTTCGGTACCCGTAGTACCGGCTACTTTCGCACAAAGTCAAGGGTACCTTGCGCTACGAACGCACGTTCGCTACGATCACAAGGTGATAATTACGCTTGTGTGGTTTCGTACCTCGGAGAGGAGGTGACCAGGTGGCAGATGCTCCGGGGATGAAAGGGAACCGATCCAGGAACGAGGACGGACGTCTTTGCGATACCCGTGACGACAAGCACGTCGGGACCCTCGAGAAGCAGTACGGCCGGGACTTCGGGGTTCGATCCGATATGCACGTCGGGACTCTCCTCGAGAAGACCGGAATGGCGTCCGTGAACGACCTCATCAATAGCGGCAACGGCAAGAAAAAGGTGTGACCTGTCAGGGCAGCCGGATGGAACGAACCAGTTCGAAGAACTGTGGCAGCGACTCCACGAAATCACGGACGAAATCGGTGAGCGCTATCGCTCACTCGACCGAACGGACAAGGTCGCATTCGGGCTTCTGGGTTTCCTCGGGCTGGCGAGCGCGGGATTACGAATAGGGAGAAGGGCAATGGCCAAGAGAATTTTCATCGCGTTTGCGGGTGAGGACGAGTGGGCGCGGGATTACTTGGTGGGGCAGGGGAAGAACAGTCGAACCCCCATCGACTTCAAAGATATGTCGATCCCGAAGCCGTTTGATAGCAAGTGGAAGACGCAATGCCGTGAGGTGATCAAGACCTGTGACGGCGTAATCGCCATGTTAAGCACTCACACTCGTGCAGCGGATGGGGCTCGTTGGGAGATGCAATGCGCGAACGACGAGGGCATCCCCATGATCGGCGTGCACACCGACAAGAACAACAAGGGCGCAATCCCATCGGAGCTGGCGGGAAGGAAAGTCATCGAGTGGACCTGGGACGGGATCGCCCGCTGGATCGACTCCCTCTAGCCCGTGACCGATGACCCACGCGTCCTTGAGCTGTACAAGCTCGCCGTTGAAATGGCTGACCGGGTGTCGGCGCGTCGCACAGCGGCAAACGCGTTCTTCGCAACCCTCCACGGAGGTTTAGCGGCGGCGGTGGGCATCTTAGGCCAGGCTACGTCCCGGGAAGTGAAAGCCTCGGTCTACCTGCTCGTAGCACCGATCGCCGGACTCGCTCTAAGTGCAGCCTGGTTCTTGTTGCTTCGAAGCTACCGGGATCTCAACAAAGCCAAGTTCAACGTAATCACCGAGATCGAAAGAGAGCTTCCCCTTCAGATCTTCGCCAAGGAGTGGGAGCAGCTCAAGAAGGACCCTGTGGAAGGGTGGCGCGGCCGATATGCCGAGCAGGGAACAGTTGAGCGAGTAATCCCGGCCGTTTTCTCGGTGCTCTATGCCGCCGCAATCGTGCGCGTACTCTTCTCTCTGTGACCTATATCGAAGAAATCGCCAGCTCTATACACCGGCGTGTCTATCCCGGTCGATCCCTCCCTGACGATGACCGCGGGCTGTATCTGATCTACGCCGTTCTCGCTCTGACGGTCGGAGCTGAGGTCACACGGAATCACGTGCACGACGCGTGGTCAGCCTGGAAGGCAATGACGGACCCAGGCCATGAGTCGATCCGACCCTTTGACGAATTGGGCACAGAGGTCCAGCGGGAAGATGAGCCGTTTGTCGCTGCGATTCGGGAAGCGGCGAACCAAGTAAAGGGTTCCTAAAGAAGGTGGAAACAACAAAATATGAAATCCCGCCGGAAGTAGAGGCTCGGCTTCGAAGCAAGCTGAGCACGGCTGAACCAGGAGAGATGGTCCTACTTCCTCGCGCGGTCGAAGAAGGAACTGCGATCTATCAGGACACACACATCACCACAGCGAAGGACCTTCGAGCCGCTGGCATTCAGGTGAGTTTCCTCGTAGAGCCAGATGATCGCACGTTTGTCAGTGAGTTCTCCCACGACATCGTTTACCAAATCGCTATCGGCATCGCTGCCAATGTGAGCTGGGACGCGGCGAAAGCGTTGTGGGCGTACGTCAAGGCCCGATGCGAAGGTCTCGCTGACAAAAACGATCCTCCCCGCGTACGGCTGCAGATCGCACGATTGCAGAAGGACGATGTGACGATCGAAGGTCTCACACTTGAGGGGCCTGCCACATCCGGCATCCCCGAAGCACTACTCGAAATCCTCGTAGGGAAAGACAGCGATGCCTAGTGCCACGTCGCACATCCCAGGCATCGGACGGTATGCAGTTCACAGCGATGGTCCTGAAGTGGGGTCCCATCCCGCCAGTCCATGAGCCAGCAAGGACACAATTCCTCACTCAGTCTGGACGTCGCGAATTACAACTGTCGAATCAGAATGCAGCAGAGGCCGTCTATCGTCTCTCGCAGTACATCCGGACTGATCGGCTTCCGTTCGCCATGGATTTCTCACAGGACTGGAACGTCCTTTGGAAGAGGTACCAGCGGTGGCAAGTTCTTTCCTCCCGGTTACGTGCGGCAACTGAAGCATCGGACAAGGACGACCTTCCAGGGCAAGGGGTAGCGCGCAAAGCCCTAGAGCATCCCGCCGGCGCGTATCGCTACCTGCGCAAAGGACCCTTGGAGCGAATTGCAGACCTCCAGGTCCACAGGATTGGCGAGCTTTTCGGGGGCATCTACGGCTGCCGGTACGAGTACAAGAACGACCGCTGGTTCGATACATGCCTTGTCAGGATGGCGCATCTGCACATGGGCCTTTCAGCTGGCTTCACTGCCAAGCGCTTGTGCTCTGTCTGCGGCGCCGACTTTTCGGAATGTGACCACAGCCCGGATTGGCTCTATCCAGTCACCGCCGAGAGAGTTAGGGGGAAGTGCAACATTTGCGGGGGCGATGAAGGCTGCGAGCACTCGCCTGGGTCCCAGTACTTGGTCCGCCCAACTATTCGACTCGAAGACGCTGTCCTGCGAGAGGTCAGTTTGACGCCGAATCCTCGTGATCCAAGCCTCATGATTACGTCACTTCAAAGTGACCCCCAACCGCCCCCGCCATCTTCGCCCTCGTACAAACGACGGTGTCTTGCTTGTCTCTCAGGCACCTGTGGGAAACCCGGACAAGAGGTCATCTCGAACACCGACGCATTGGGAGATGTCCACCTCTAGTTCTGGCCGCGCCGACCAGGATGTCAAAAGGATGTCAAACGCGGAATCCCGCGCACTTCGTGAACTAGCGAAGGAACACAGATGTGCAGGTCAGCTGTAGCGGAGGGCGTGGGACTCGAACCCACAAGTCCTTTCGGACAACGGTTTCCAAGACCGTCATCCAAGCCCAATCACGAATCACATTGTTGTGAGATAACGCGACACCGAGATGCCCAAGAGTTGGCGAATGTTATCGGAGTGCTTCACGCAGGAAGGGCACAAACCCCGGCGCTGGTCGCCCCTTGGAGAAGTCTCTGACGCCGGGCCAGGCTCATACAGTCGCCCGGCGGCGCCGGCACGGCTGCATACTCAGGCGTCATGCTCCTCGGAGCGCTGGCTGCTCGCGCGCGGGTGCCCTGTTAGGTCGTTGCGGAAGCCATGGATCGAGGCCAAGCTGATCGGAGCCGGTCGCAGCGCGATGTAATCTCGCAGGCACCTGGGCGTCGATCCCGACACACCCTGGGTGTCAATCGATCCGTCCGAGGTTCGATGTCGATACCCCCGGCTCGATGCAGAGCAAGGCGAGCGCCTTCGCGATAAGCACCCGCTATTGGGTCGTCCTGGCCACCCTGCGCGAAACGCATCCGATCGAAGTGACCTGGGTCCGTAGACAGCCTGCAGTGGCGTGCATCCTCGAGACCCCTTGATCCACACCATGTCCTCGTCAAGCGTTGAAACATCACCCCAAGCCCCCAAGGCAGATTCGTATCGGCAGTGAGCTCGCCTACAAAGGGTCCGCCTATGCGACATTGCCGGAACTGTCTATCGCGATCGACGAGACCGCAACGCACGAAGCACGGCTTCAAACCTCGAGTCTGGCTCAGAAATACCTAACGCTTGTTCAGCGTTCTTCAAGAACGCCTCTACAAGCTTACGAGCCTCAATGACCTGCGGTGCGTTCTCAGCATGTGCACTAGTTCTACTTTCGAACCACCCATATAGGGTGTTCGTAAGGTAGTCATGAAGTTGCTCATTGACGCACGAAATGCTCGCCGGTCCAACTAGGCGCACCTTGTTGTACGATGTCCGATAAGGAGCCATCGATTCACGCAAAGCTTCGACTTGCTTGCCTCGCACTCCCTCGAAACTTCCACCGCCCACGTTGGCCCCGAGAAAGAGGAGAGCGCGGCTGTTGTCTAGCATCTCTATGTATGCCGAGAGACGGTGTCCGTCACGCCATTGTCGCCTCTGCTCTTTGGACGAGAACCAGGCTCCAAGGAGCGCTGCTGTAACACCCAAGACTGCCGATAGGAAGGCCGTCCAGAAATCCATTCACATCACCTCATTCCTGCAACTCGAATTGGGGCCAGGCCACTGGGTCTCCCGATAGAGAGGATCTTGCTCGGAATTCTCACTTCTTCGCTCTCATGACTTCCCTTGGTAGGGTCCACTAATGCATTCTCACGATGGTGTCGACTTCGATATATCCGTTGTTCTCCTGGCCACGCGAAATGCTCCCACACTCGGACTGGCATTGCGATCACTCCTCGTACAACAAAACAATGCGCGTATGGAGATCATCATCGTCACCTCAGACCCACGTGGGCCACAGATCCCGATTCCCACACCAGAAAATATGATCCGGATTGTCAAATGCGACGCCAACAGCATGCCCGGCCAGGGCCGCAATCTCGGGCTAGCGCGCGCGCGTGGGCGGATTGTCGCCTTCTTAGCCGAGGATTGCGTCGCAGCTGAAGGCTGGATAACCGAGCGACTAAGTACCCATTCCCTGGGCTACCATGCCGTCGCTTCCGCCGTGACGCACGGAGGCTCTCAGACTCCGTGGGCCATTGGCATGCACAATTTCCTCTTCGCCCATCGACACCCATCACGCCGATCCGCTGTCGTGGCGTTCCCCGACGCTCGGGGGCACGGGCTGTCAATCTCCCGGGAGCTCCTTAACAGGATGGGCGGATACGAGCCTGACATGAGAATTGGAGAAGACACGCAGCTATACGAGCGTCTGTCTCGGCTAGGTGTTCCTGTGGTGTTTAACAACAGGATTCGTTGTGAGCATCTCGGCCACTGGACACCCTGGGGCACGCTCCGGGATGCCTTCATTCGGGGACGCAGGCGCGGGCAACTCGAAACGAACGTGCTCCACGAATGTATCCGCAAGGATTCGGTTGGTTCTCTCTATTCACGTGCCGCAAGGGGAGCCTGGAACGCGATCCGTGATACATGGCCAAACTCGCTGCTTGGCCGAGTGTTAGCTGTCGCTGCGTCCCCCTGGACAGCTCTAGCCTCGACGAGCTATCATCTTGCTTGGGCTGTCACGCGAATCACCCTGATTCCCACTGCCGACTACCACCGCATGAGGGATGAGCAGTCTTTGCTCTCAGTTCTTCATGAGAACCGAGCAACAGAGGAGCGCCAGCTGAGCGATGCCGCCACTCGTGCGTGGCTTGAGGTTCCAACAAGAGATGCTCGTACTCCTTTTGATAGTGCCTCGCAGGGTCACATTCCATGTACTTTGCATGTCGAGCCGCCCTTCGGAGCCTCGTAAGGCTCCCAAGGTGCTGGACCCGGATCGTCGTGTACAACCACCGCGAGGAGGGAATGGACTCTGGAGCAACCGGGAAATGCAGCTTTGTTGCTCTAAGGCGATGGGTCGGTTGATACGCGAACATTCGGCATACATGTGGTCCTCGGAGATCGAACTTCGATAAGTCATCGATCATGCGGTGGATTTCGAAACAGTAGACGAAACCTGGACAAGCATGATTGCGGACAAGCTGAAGTAGAGCCCTCGCTTCTCCCTCGTCAATTCTTTCATCAGCATCAAGCCAAACGATCCACTCAGGATGAACTGCCGCAGCCGCCCGGAGAAGATCACTACGGTTCTTGCCGTCATCCCACTGCTCGTATCCTTCTCTTGGAGGATTCTTAAGCAGAATCACTGCGAGGGGCTCCTCCCGAAGGAGCTCAAGCGAACCATCTGTACTGCCGTCATCAAGTGCGATCACCCAATCCGCGAACTGTCGCGCTGATTCAAAGAATCCCCGAATATCCTCGACGGCATTGCGCATAGGCACAAGGCAAGCGATGCCGGCACCGACAGTCATGCTCCTATGTTAGGGGATCACCACTCGCTTCTCGCAGGAAGAGAGCTCAAATAGACTGCCTGCCGCCGCCCTCTTGTGTAGCAAGCCAAGGCCCATGTTCGAGACTGCAACTGCAGGGCGCTGCGTGAGGCGGAATGGGTCTTCCCCCGGCTTGACGGAGGAAGACCAGAGCCTCCACTAAACCCCGGGGTTCCTCTGTGTTTGTCAAGCGGCCGAGTTCGACCTGGCCATAGGCTTGTCGTCGATGGGTCCGGGAAGTGACTTATCCGAAGAGCTGGCAGTGGGGCTTGAGCCAGCCGCGCTGGATTGCAGAGTCGCCCCCGAGTGTCCTCCCGGGCCCGTTACCGACATACGTCGCTCGTCGGCGATCATGATGCGCCAGACGTGGTCGGCGAGTCGTCGCTTCAAGCATCGCATCGCCTCGTTGTGGGTCTTACCCGCCGCGATTTTCGTGTCGTAGTAGACGCGACCGGTACTGGCCGCATTCGCACCTGAGTTAGCGCTGCGATGTGCAGCGCGAGGTTCAGTTGACGGTCACCGCCGCGGGGCAGACGGTGGCGTGCGCGCTCGCTGGCGAC
>JACDBF010000125.1 GCA_013695055.1 Actinomycetota bacterium | reverse complement strand
GCGCCCACCGCCCCTCCTCAATAATGAAGCCCCTCGCCGGGAGGGGCTTCGAATCCACGCCTCAAATGCCCGCCGGTAGTCGATCTAGCAATGAGCATGCCTCGCGAGCCCACATCAACCGGCTGATGCAATTTTAGCACAAGGGCCCGCCCGCTCAGGGGCCGGCCGCCCCTCAGATCGGAAGCTTGTTATCCGGGCGGACCTCCCATGCTGATCGGAAGGAGCGCGTTCCGGCGTCCGGCCCCCTTGACTACGCTCACCTTGCCGTCGACCACGTCGCCCTCCGCGCGAATCTCGCCGGCGATGCGCTCGGCGGCCTCTAGGAGGGCGTCCACGAGCTTGTCGTGAGGCACCCACCCGATCTGCTTGCCCTTTGCGAACAAGAGGCCACGGCCCGGTCCCGCCGCGATGCCGATGTCGGCGTCGCGGGCTTCGCCGGGCCCGTTCACCTCGCACCCCATCACCGCGATCTGCATAGGGGGAAGATCCATCTTCTCGATTCGGGCTTCGACTTCGTCGGCCAGCGCGAAGACGTCCAGCTCGGCCCGTCCGCATGACGGGCATGCGACGAGGTCGAAACCCTCTTCGCGAAGGCCCAAGGACTTGAGTATCTGCTTACCCGCCTTTACTTCCTCGACCGAATCGGCCGTCAGCGACACCCGTATCGTGTCTCCGATGCCTTCCGCGAGCAGTGTGCCGATGCCGATCGCAGACTTGATGACCCCCTGCTTGAGAGTGCCTGCTTCTGTGACTCCAAGGTGCAGCGGCACATCGGTCTTGTCCGCCAAAGACCGGTAGGCAGCGATCATCTCGGGCACGTTCTGATGTTTGACCGAGACCTTGATGTCGTCAAAACCATGCTCTTGGAGCAGGCTCATCTCGTAGAGCGCGCTTTCCACCAAGGCGTCGGAGGTCGGCCTGCCGTATTTTGCGACGAGCTTGCGATCGAGCGAGCCGGCGTTCACTCCAATGCGGATTGGTATGCCGCGCTGGCGCGCACTCTCTGCGACCTCTTTTATGTGCTTCGGATTGCGCATGTTGCCGGGGTTGAGCCTGAGGCCGTGCACTCCGGCTTCGAGGGCCATCATCGCAAGACGGACGGAGAAGTGAATGTCCGCGATGATCGGAACCCCTCCGTCCCGGACGATAGCGGGCAAGGCCCGCGCGTCGGCCTCGTGCGGCACCGCCACTCGCACGATGTCGGCCCCCTGGGTCGCCAGCTCGTGAACCTGGACGAGAGTTGCATCGACATCGTCGGTCTTGGTGGTTGTCATGGATTGAATCGAGATCGGAGCATCGCCCCCTATGGCGACGCCGCCGACTCTTATCTGACGGCTCTTCCGGCGTTTGATCATCTCTTCAAGCTTAAAGCGCCCGCCGTTTAGAGGGGAACTTTGATCGGCCTCGCTATATCCAGATAGAGAACGGCAACGAACAGGATCACGAAAAACGAGATCACTGCCGCAGCCACCGGGATCAGCTTGCGGATGTCAACCGCTCTCTTGGTCACCGCTTCGTAGGCCACCACGGCCAGATGGCCCCCGTCGAGGGGCGGCAGGGGCAGCAAATTCATCATTCCGACAAAGATCGTGAACCCGACGACGAGCCCTATGAGATTGAGATACTGCCCCGTCACCACGCTCTCCCCGGCGATCCGGCCCGCGCCGACCAATCCCAGCGGGCCCTCGTCGACGGCTCGCTCGCCCTGACCGGAGAGCGCATCCCATAGGCGCCCGTCGAACACCATCCCAAAGACTTGCCCGATCCCGGCCACCGACAGCTTGGTTGCCTGCCACGTCTTCCCGCCGGCGTCCGCCGCGGCGGCAATGAACGGCTTCTTCTCGAACAGCTCGCGCGGCTCGACTCCAAAGAAACCGACGAGCTCTTCGTCTGCCCGCGGGGCCCTCAGCTCTTCGTCGGGATTCGCAGTGGCGACGGGAATCCCACGCTCATCAGATATGGCGCGACCGAGGCGACTGCTAATAGTCATGGTCTCGCCGTCGCGCACAAAGGTAAATTGCGCGACTTCGCCCGGGTGTGCGCGTATGTAATTGCGAATGCTCGTCCACGAGTCCGTCTCGACCCCGCCGATATTTGTTATGACATCGCCGGGACGGAGGCCGGCTTCGGCGGCCGGGGCCTCACGCTCGAGAGCCGCCACCTCGTTGCTTGCGGTACCGGTCGGAAAGCCCAGCGTCATGGAGGTCACCATGAGGATCACGAACGCGACAACCCAGTGCGTCGCCGAACCCGCGACCAGCACGATTGCCCTCTGCCACTTCGGCTTGCTGGGATAAGAGCGCGCTTGGTCTTCCTCGGGAACCTCTTCGTAGGGATTCATCCCGACGATCTTCACGAATCCCCCCGCCGGGATCGCCTTCAGGCCGTACTCGGTCTCGCCCCTGGTGAAGGACCAGATCGTGGGCCCGAATCCCAAGAAGAACTTCGTTGCCTTGAACCCAAACAGCTTGGCGGTTAGAAGATGGCCCGACTCGTGAATCATGATCACGATCAGGATTGCGGCAATGAAGATCAGCACTCCGAGGCTCACTAGGACCTTCCTAACATCTTGCTCCGTTTATCTCCCAGAGGTATCGGCGCCGGAGGCGCCCCTCATAAGGGCGGCGGTTTCTCGCCTGGCCCAGGAATCAACCTCCAGAAGCGCGTCGAGATTCCCCGCCTCGGACCCGTCGTGACGGTCGAGCACCCGCTCGACCGTGGGCACGATGTCGGTGAAGGCGATCTCGCCGCCTAAGAACGCTTTCACCGCTCTTTCGTTTGCGGCGTTCAACACCGCCGGATAGGAGTTTCCCCGGCGGCCCGCCTCGACGGCCAGCCCTACGGCCGGGAACCGCCCATGATCAAGCTCTTCGAACTGAAGAGACGAGACCTCGGGAAGATCGATCGGTCGCCGCTCGCCGGCACCCTCGGCTCCCGTCAGCGCGGCCCGGATCGGGATGCGCATGTCGGCGGGGGCCGCCTGAAGAAGAGACGACCCATCTCGCATCTCGACGATTCCGTGCACAACGCTTTGAGGATGCACGATCACTCCGATCCGATCGTAGTCAAGGCCAAACAGATAGCGCGCCTCGATGACCTCGAGGCCCTTGTTCATAAGTGTGGCCGAATCGATCGTGATCTTCGGACCCATCGACCAGGTGGGATGAGCCAGGGCCTCATCAACCGTGACCGACCTAAGATCTGAGCGCGTCCGGAAAGGACCTCCCGATGCGGTCAAGACGATTCGCTCCACATCCGCTTGAGCACGGCCCTTGAGGCATTGCGCGATCGCCGCATGCTCGGAATCCACCGGCACGATGCGTGCTCCGCTCGTCCGGGCCGCCCGCAGACAGAGATCGCCGCCCGCCACCAGGCTCTCCTTATTGGCGAGGGCAAGCGTCTTGCCGGCCTCGAGCGCCGCCAGCGATGCTCGGAGCCCCGCGGCCCCCACGATCGCGTTCAGCACCACGTCGGCGCCGGGGATGGCGGCGAGCTCGGTGGCAGCGCGTTCGCCCACGCCACTCTCCACCACGCCGAACTCGTCGCACTGGGCTGCCAGGGATTCCTCGTCGCGGCCCGCGACCAGGGCAGCGACTTCGAAACGGCCGGGATCCGTTCGCACGACATCGAGGGCTTGACGCCCGATGGAGCCTGTCGAGCCGAGGATCGTCACGCGGATGGGCCTCACGCCGGGCTCGCTCATGTTGGATCGGTGCACTAGACGGCGAAGCGCACGAAGATGAACACCGCCGGGGCACAGAAGATGATTGCGTCGAGGCGATCGAGAAACCCGCCGTGGCCGGGAAGCAGCCTCCCGGAGTCCTTGATGCCGACCTCGCGTTTGAACAGCGACTCGACGAGATCCCCCACCGGCGCGAGCA
>JACDBF010000121.1 GCA_013695055.1 Actinomycetota bacterium | reverse complement strand
GCCTACGGGCGGCTCGTCGCTCTCGGCCGTGATTCGTGTCGCTTCACGCTGATTGATGCGACCGGGGAGCTCCTGGCCGCCGCGCTTCCGGCGCATCCGGACGTCGTCACGCCCAACCTCTCCGAGGCGGAAGCCGTGCTGTTCGGCCGCGCCGACGAAGACGTCGAGTCGGACGGCGAAGACGTACGCGAACGGGCGCTCGAGGCCGCGCTTGGAATGGTGCGAGCCGGCGCCGGTATGGCGATCGTCACCGCCGGAAAGTCGGGCGCGGCGTTTTGCGACGACGGGAAACCCCGCTGGATGGCCGCGCCCCAAGTGACGGTGCGCAACCCGATAGGAGCGGGCGATTGCTTCGTGGCCGGGTTCGCGTCTTCTCTCGAGGGCGGTGCCCCGCACACAAAAGCGCTCGTAGCCGGCATGGCGGCGGCGGCGGCAGGAGTCGAGACTCCCCTCGCGGGAAGCTTCGAAGGCGCCCGCGCCTTGGCCCTGGCAAGGGTTATCGAAGGCGCCGCTCCAGCATCGAGCTAGTGCCGGCCGCCGAGCACGTCCAGCGCCTCCGTGAGCGCGCCCGGGGGCAGTGCATGAACGATAGTGCCGTCCCGGCCGGTCATGGTCTCGGCCGCCAGCAGGGTGTTGAGGATGGCCTCTTCGGTAGCGTCGATGACCGCGTCGAAGAGATAGTTGATGTAGGCGTTGGAGAGCATCTCGACTTCGATGGTGCGCTTGCCGTTCGGGCCCGATTCGCCGACGCTCAAGCCTCTGTTGCCGGTCGCGAAGGCGAGGATCAGATCTCCGCTCGAGTGCTCGCCCACTCCGCCGGTGCGGGCGATCCCGAACGCGGCGCGTTGCGCTACGCGGTTGCACTGCACAGGGAGCAAAGGAGCGTCGGTCGCGACGATGACGATGATCGAGCTGCTTTGCCATGGGTTCGTGTCGACGGGCAAAGGCACACGCTCTTCGTTGATTACCTCGCCCACCGGCAGGCCGTTGACTCGAAAACGCTCTCGGCGGCCGTGGTTGGCCTGTACCAGCACGCCGACGGTGTAGTTGCCGCCGTCGGCCTCCACGATGCGCGACGAGGTGCCTATTCCTCCCTTGAAATCGTGACAGATCATTCCCGTGCCCCCGCCGACATTTCCTTCGTCCACGAGCGTGCTCGAGGTGCCGGCATAAGCGGCTTTCACATGTGCATCCGTGATGTGCCTACCTTCGATGTCGTTCACAGAGCCATCCCATGTCTCCCCAACGACCGGCAGGCCGGCGGTGAGCCCCATCCCGCACAGGGCGTCTCTCACCACCCCCACGCTGAATGTGTTGGTGATGGCGACGGGAGATGAGAGCATTCCGGATTCCCGAACCCATTCCAACCCCGTGAGCTCGCCGTTCCCGTTCAGACGATGGCAGCCGGCGAAGACCGGATCTTTCCCGGGGTTTCCCTCATGCGGCGAGATCACAGTTACTCCGGTGCGAACGGCATCTCCCTCGATCAGGGTCGTGTGGCCGACGCTTACCCCCGCCACGTCCGTGATGGCGTTGTATGGCCCCGGTCTCAGATGCCCGATGGTTATGCCAAGCTCATGCGCGCGCACGACCTCAGGGTATATGTGTCGCCCTCCCTTTCAAGCGACCCAGACAGATGGGAGACGAACTATTCACGAGGGAGGGAAGCGATAGCCTGTCTCGATGGAGGAAATCGGGCTTTTTCCGCTGAACATGGTGCTGTTGCCTGCCGAGCACGTTCCCTTGCACATCTTCGAATCGCGCTACAAAGAGCTCATCGGCGAATGCATCGATGACGACGCTTCTTTCGGCGTGGTGCTTGCAGACGGAGATTCGATGCGCTCGCTGGGAACACGAGCGCGCGTGACCGAAGTCTTGGACCGGTTGCCCGATGGAAGACTCAACGTTATCGTCAGCGGCGGCGAGCGTTTTCGAATCGTCGAGATGACCGCCGGGCGAAGCTTCTTGACGGCGCGCGTGGAGTCCTTCGAGGACCGAGATACTGCCGCTTCCAATGAGAAACTCGAAGGGTGTGTGAACGCGTACCGGAGGGTCGCCGCCGCGGCTGGTGTCGACGACGACACGACGGACCTGGAGTTGGAACCGGGCCTGGCTGCGTTCGAGATCGCCGCTCTGATTGACCTCGAGCCCGAGAGCAAGCAGGATCTTCTGGAGATGACCGCCGAAAGCGAGCGCTTGGTGCGCGTGACCGAGCTACTGGACGGCGCGGTCGCATCGGTCGAATGGCAACGCGACGTCCAACGACTTGCAACCGGGAACGGTCATGTGCAGACGCCTTAGGCGCCCAGAGCCAGAGGGAATCTAGCGTGACCCGCGCGCGTTGCTTCTCGTGGCTCATCACAGAAAGAACGGGAGCGTGAGGGCCGGACAACGGATCAGGAAAGAGGTCGAGAGCTGGCCGGGCATCGAGCTCAAGCCTCACCGTTTCGGAGGGGTGGAGTTCGTCTACGGGCGGGTGGAGCTGGGCCACCTGCACGGCGACGAGCTGGCCGATCTGCCCTTCCCTAAGAAGACGCGCGACGAGCTCATCGAGGCGGATCGCGCGCGGCCGCATCATGTCCTGCCGGACTCCGGTTGGGTGAGCAAGCGCATCGCTTCCGAGGGGGATGTCGATGAGGTGATCGAGCTCTTCCGAATGAATTACGAGCGCATCCACAACCGGCGCGTGCGGCTTTGAGCGGCTAGCCTGCAGAGCGCGTGGGCGCGCATGATTGCGCGTCTATGACTCGAGAGAGAATTGCCACGAGCACACGTTCGCCCTCGCGTCCAAGATACCGGGCGAAGTGCTCTTGCACGCCGCGCGCGGCGATGGGAGCGGCTTTGTTGAACACGTCGCGGCCCCTTGTTGTGAGGTTCGCGTACACGACCCTGCGGTCGGACGCACAGGACGATCTCGTGATGAGATCGGCGGCCACCATTCTGTCCACAAGCCGCGTGATCCCGCTCTTGCTCAGAAGCAGTGACTCTGAAAGCTCATTCATGCGGACTCTTTGATTGGGAGCGGCGGCGACGTGCACCAGGACGTCGAACCAGGTGAGAGGAAGGCCGGTCGCAGCTTGTAGGTCGGCATCGAGGCGGTCGACGAGCAGCGAGTGAGTTTTCAAGAAAAGGGGCCAGGCGTGGTGCCTCGTGTCGCAAGGTGAATCCATTTGCTCAATGATAAAGGGAGGGCCGAGCATTCTATTTTATCATTTGATTCTAGGTGGAAACGGGGAACGGAAGCGCGATCGGGTCGGTCGCGAGCTTGCTGCGGCCGCGCTCGTCGAAACGGTCGAGGCCTAGCTCGGTTACGTCGATGAGATCCGTCTTTCCTTCGAGGGCGAGATCGGCAGCCGCGCGGGCGACCGCCGGCCCCCACATCATGCCGTGGCCCCCGGCACAGGCCACCGTGGTTCCTTCGATGGGCGTTCCCGCGGCCGTCAGAACGGGCCCGAGTATGGGAAGGTGATCCGGCGTGTAGTCGATGGTGGCGGCCCACACCTTGCGGAGCTTGAGGCCGTTGGTTGCGGGCACGAGCCGAGCGAGTCGCCGCTGCATCTTCTCGAGGTAGGGCCAGTCGATCTCCGTCGCCTGGCCCGGGCTCTCATCGGGATTGCTCATCCCGAACAAGAGGCCGTCTTCTTCGAGCCGCCAGTAGAGGCCGGCCCCCAGGTCGAAGACCATCGGCTGTCGGCCCGTTTGAAAGGCCACGTGAGGCTCGGTCACCGCCACTTGATGACGCGCCCCCCCGACGGGAATGCGCGCGCCGGCCAGGCGGCCCACCGCTTGAAGGCTTGGCCCCCCGGTGATGATGACTCGCTCGGTCTCTATGAGGCCCGCCGAGGTTTCGACCCCCGTTACCCGCACGCTCCCATCCGAGGATGCGGCCGTTCGCAAACCGGTGAAAGCAGTGCGCTCGAGAACCTCCACGCCCGACCGGCTCATGGCGATGGCGTAGGCGAGGACGTTTCTCGGAGGATTGATTGCGCCGTCGGTAACGACGTAGCTCCCGCCGCGATGTTCCCTCGGGGCGAGCGTCGAGCAGACCTCGGTGGCGGTTTCGGCCAACAGCCACTCCACGTCGAGACCGCAGGACCGCTGCATCTCGACCCGGCGTCTGCCTTCCGCTTCATCCTCGGGCGTGATTGCGAGAAGCAGATATCCGAGCTCGCTGAAGCCGGAGTCGGTACCCAGGAGCTCTTGCTGGCGATTGTAGAAGTCGATCGACCATTGCCCGAGGGCAACCGTGGCCGGAGTCCCGCCTTGGGAGCGCACGATCCCCGCCGCGCGGCTGCTGGCTCCCTGTCCCAGAAGGCCTCGCTCCAAAACTACGACCCGCTCGGCCCCGCCGGTCTTGGCGAAGTAGGAAGCCCATCCGCCGAGGGTCCCGCCGCCCACGACGACGAGATCGGTGACGGCGGAAGCGTTCATGCGGGCACTCTACC
>JACDBF010000117.1 GCA_013695055.1 Actinomycetota bacterium | reverse complement strand
TTCGAGCTCGGGAGCGTTCTCCTGCAGCCCTTGAAGCCGCGAGAGCTCGGACTGAAGCTCCTGCGTGCGGTTCTCCTCGGTGGCCACGTCGGCGCGCACCTCGCCCAGCTCGCTCTGGCGAGGCCGGATGGCGAAGTAGTACATCAGGGCGACCATGGCCACGACTGCAACGATCACGAGAATGAACCTCGAGCGCCCGGTCACGGCCGGCCATCCTGGTAGCGGAGGCTTGCCGCCTTGTCGTTGAACTCGAGCGTGCTGTCGAAGTCGACGGTCTCCGGAACCCCGGCCTGGGCGTCTTGCTTGGTGGCGCTGTTCAGCCACACGGCCTGGAAGTCCTCGACCGTTCCGAGCCGGATCAACCACTTCCCTACTCCGGGCATGTCGAGCGACGTTCCCTGAAATTGAATTCGCCCGAATGGCTCATTCTGGGACACGTCGACCACGGCGGTCTCGGTGCCGACCGGCGTCGCCCCTTCGGTGGCGCCCGCCGAAGCGGTCATGTTGGTCAGCCAGACCTCGCCCGGCGTCACCATGGCGACTTCGGTGAGCAACGCGGGCCAGTCGACATCGCCGGCCAAGGCCGTCTGCAGCGCCGTGCGACGCTCCTGGACCTCTTGCTCGAGCCGCGCGAAGCGCTGAAGCTCGTCGATCTCTGCCTGCAAGCTCGTATTGCGGGCCTGGACCTCGGCGAGCCTGTCTTTCTCCCCGGAGATCTGCGTGCCGAGCACGACCCACCAGGCGACCAGCGCCAGGATGACGAGCGCTCCCGCGAGGCCGACCATGGCCAGGGAACGACGCTGTCTGCGGCGTTCGGCGTAAGACGCCGGCATCAAATCGATACGGCGCATCATCGGCCCGAAGCTCCCATGGCCAGTCCGACTGCTACCGCCGCGACCGGCTCCACTTGTGCGATCTGCTCGTCGGTCAGCCCGGACTTCGAGACGTTCATCCCCGCCAGGGCGGCGCTTGCCTGTGCCTCAAGCCGCATGTCGACCTGCAGGCCGTTGACCAGCCCGGGAGTCAGCGAGCCGCCGCCGGTGAGAACGAGCGAGGTCAGCGGCTGGCTGTCTTCCTGTGAGAGGTAGTACTCGAGCGAGCTGCGAACCTCTTCCACGAGCTCTCCGACGCGCTCGGAGAGAATGCGCTGCGCCTCGGGAGTACCGACACCGCGCCCGAGGTCGAGCTTGACGGCCTCGGCTTCCTCGGCCGAGAGATCGAGCCCGTCGGCCAGCGCTTCGGTCACGTGATCGCCTCCGATCAACAAGATGCGGACGAAGCGAGGCTCGCCGTTGTCGTGGACCAGGATGTTGGTGACCCCTGCGCCTACGTCGACCACGGCCTCGGCTCCGGGCTCGCCGGAGTCGCCCCGGGCGGATGAGCTAACGGCCCTGGCGGCGGCGAAGGCTGCAAGATCGATCCCGGCCGGCTGCACACCGGCGGCCATCGCCGCGCCCACGAAGCTCTCGACCATGTCGGTGGCCGCAGCGACCAGCAAGACCCGCATCATGCGCTCGCCGCCCTCGGTCACGTATTCGTCGACAATCTGAAAGTCGAGCTCGGCGGCCTCGACGGACATGGGGATGTGATCGGCGACCTGAAAGCGAAGAGTGGAGCGAAACTCCTTCTCTTCCTGGAAGGGCAGGTCGATCTGGCGGACCACGACTCGCTGGTTGGCGATTCCGATCACGGCGGTCTTGGCGCGGACCTTGATGCGCTTCCACACCTGCGCGATCGCCTGGGACACGGCCCCTTGATCCTGGATCTCGCCGTCCCGGACTGCCCCCGCCGGAAGTGGGACCTGCGCAAAAGCCAGAAGAGATGCGCGGCCCCGGCCGCCCGATACCTGGGCGGCACGAACGGCGCTGGTACCGATGTCGAGCCCGACGGGGGAACCTTGTCCTAGAGCCATCAGTTGGCAGCCTCCACGTGCACGGCCCGATCGGCGAGATAACGTTCGACGTCCTTGTCTCTCAGGCGATAGTTCTTGCCGACCCGAATGGCGGCGAGCTGACCGGACTTGATCAGCCGGTAGACGGTCATGTTCGAGACGCGCATCCTTTGAGCGACCTCACCAACGGTGAGGAGCGGGTCCCCAAACTCGCGTCCCGGCATTCCGTTCCGACCTTTCAAGCGTGTAATTACAGAAACCTAACCCAGAGTCTCTTTGCCAGACCGTTATTGGGTCCACATTCGCCCTCAGGAGAGGACAGCAAGGTCATCGGCAACAGGCCTACGCAACTTGAGCACGAGAACCGTGCCGCCCGCCGCAACTAGCGGTCGACTTCGCTCCATGTCTGAGGCGTCACCCTGAGCAGGGCCCCGGGCATGTTGTTCACCCAGCAGGAGCTCAGCTTTACCTCGGCGTTGCCGCCGAAGTCGATCTTCTTGGCGATTGTGGTCCCATGGATCTTGACCGTGCCTCCCGAACCCCTGAGCCACGCCTGGCCCTCGGGGGCAAAGAAAGAGCCGACGATCTCATCCTGGCCGGTCAGATCGACGCTTCCGTAACGCACGACGATGACCACGGATTCGTTCACGGCGGGGTCGTCGCTGCATGGGCCCACAGCCGCTTTCCAGGTGAGCGTGCGCTGAGTCGAGAACGGGTCGCCGGTCGCGGGGAACTCGAAATAGGCGACGAAGGTCTTGCCCGTTCCGGTCACGCTCTGGATGGTGCCATTCGTGTTGAACGAGCCGGTGGGTGTTGTGCAGCTTCCGGAACCGGACGCGTCCATGGCGCAATACAAGCCGGAGGCTTGAGCCAGAGACTTGAGATTCGCATAGTCCTGGTCGGTCAGCTTCGGCGTCGGACGGGCTCGTTCGAGATCAGCCATCGAGAAGCTCGAGTAGGGCGGTGGATTGGCCGCTTGTCCGGGGCAGCTCGCGGCGCCGGTCAAATCTCCCCCCCCGCCGCTCTGGTCCCATTGCGATTGGCCCCCGCTGCCGTTGGCCTTGCATTCGAGGACGTCTGGATGCTCCACCAGATCGTCGCCACAGGCCTGTTTGGTGCACGAGATGGCGCCCAATGCATGAACAGCGGCCGGTGCGGGGACGCTCATGCTTTGTCCCGCCCAGAAGTGCCCCATCTTGTAGTAGGGGTCGTTTCCGGTGAACGTCAGCTTCTCTCTTCCAGAGACGGAGCCGGGCGTCACGAGTGAGATGTCGAGCGTCGTGGGAGTTCCCCCCTGCACGTTCACCGAGTCCGCATACAGACCGATGGGCAGCCCGCGCGCCCCTATCTTCACCACTTGACGGATTACCCGCGTCGCCGTCGGGTGCTGCCCGGTCGAAGTCAGGGCGAAAAACAGCGGCGTCTGCGGAAGTGCGCCCTGATGATTCACGCACACCTGGGACGTCTGAGTTGAGCTCCATGCATCGCCCGGCTTCTTCCACGAGCCCAGCGGAGGCAAGCGGCCGGCGGTCGGCAGGCTCGGGTCGAAGACGGTCATGTACGCGTCGTAGAAGCGCCCGCCGCCGAGGTTGCCCGTGGGGACGCTGATGGGCTCGAACTGACACCCGGCTTCGTTAATGCGGTTCCAGCCGTAGGTTCGAACCGCGAGCATGAGGCGATCGAGGCCGGATTCAGCATAAGCGAGCGCCTCGGTGGCCTTGCGGTCTTCTTGACCGCTGCGAAACTCCTTGATGGTGAGATACGCGGCCGTGGACGACACGACCGTCAGGACCGCCCCGGCGAAAAGCACCGTGACCATAGCGACGCCCACCTGACGCTTCAAAATGTTCAACGCTCGAGAGATCATCGGCGGTTCCTTAATTGAGCTTGGCTGCGAAATTGCGTGGTCCGATCCCCGCTCTGAACCTGAAAGGCGAACTCGACATTCGAGTACAGAGCAGTGTCGCCGGCACTCACCTCCGGATACCCTCGTGCAGGGGCAAGGTCGAGCTCCGCAGCGGTCGTGACTCCGTCCCCATTCCAGTCGTAGCGAAGATCGTTGCTCGTATACGAGAAGATCGGCGTGCTTCCGATTCTGGTGACCCCGGCCACGAGCAAGCTGTTGTTCAACCGGATCGTCCTGTCCGACTCTCGGTACTCAAAATTCAGGTTCTCGTAATCCCCGTTCTCATTCGGATTCTCGTAGACGCCGTCTCCATCGAAATCGATGCGCACGTTGTAAGAGTCGGCCGCGAGGCTCGAAAACAACTGGCCCTCGCGCGTCTCTCGAATCATCCTGTTCAATCCGCCCCGCGCCTCCTCGGACACACGCACCACATCTTCGGAAGCATTGGTGCTGCGCACGCTCGCGAAGAGCACGCCGTAGAAGCTGAGCGACACGATGCTGAAGACGCCCATCGCAACCAGCACTTCGACAAGCGTGAAGCCGACCTCCGAGGATCTGTACCTCATCTCTTGTCCACCGATTCGCAACTGAGCTTGCCGATCTTGATGTCCAGGCTCGAGTCGGCTCGGGCGGGATTAGTGGGGGCGGTAGTCACTCGGATGGCGGAGTCGATGGCCGCCTGCGTGACCCGGCCGGTTCCGTCGATGCTTGCATTCTGGCCGACGACGCTGCTCCAAGTCTGGAGGTAACCGTTCTTGCCCGGCCCCTCGAACAGGTAGACGTCTTGCGCGTTGGTGGCGCCGTCGTATACGAGCACATTGTTGCTCGGGCTAATTCCACTCAGAGGGTCGCTTGCGTTGGCGCTCGATAGCGACACCAGCTGGTAACCGCCGTCCAGGATGCCGTTGTCGTTCGTGTCCCTGTAGTAGTAGAGCTTTGCGGACCAGCTCTTCGAGGCTGCCGAGGCGTTGCCTCCCGCCGTTGCAGCGGTTGACTTGCAAGATACAGCAGCGGCGAAATCGTCCACGATCACGACGGGCTTCTCCGACGTCGTGACACCCAGCGCATCGGTGATGGACCCATTGATGTAGGTCGTGGGAAGGAGCCGCAGCCTGCCGAAGGACAGGTTCGCCGTAGTCTGTACCTTGCGCAAAGCGCTCGAGACGCCCGCGGTGGTCGCCGTCGTCTTCCCCTCGAATGTCTTGCTCGCACGCGGTCGAAAGGTCAGCAACCCCTGCGAGTTGTCGAGTCTCAGCT
>JACDBF010000104.1 GCA_013695055.1 Actinomycetota bacterium | reverse complement strand
TCGCTCTGACTCCGGCAGACGAAAGTCTCCTTCGAATGATCGCAGAGGGACGCCACGTCAAGGCGATCGCGGCCACCCTGCGCACAACCCCTGAAGCGATCGCCGACGCTATGGAAAAGCTCTTCCTGAGGCTCGCACAAGACGCGAGCGCAGGAGGGGCCGGCGCGCTGCGACATCTGAAGATGCTGCAACGAGCGATCGTCGAGCGCGAGCAGCACGGAGAGATGCTCAGCCGTCTGATGCCCGGCGGTGTGGCAGAGAAGCTCCGCCACGAGGGACAAAGCCTCGGCGAAACAGAGAAGCTGACCGTTACAGTCTTGATGTCCGACGTGCGCGGTTATTCGGCGATCGCCGAGCGCACATACCCCGCTGCGCTTGCTGCGCAGCTAAACGAACATCGCGCTGAGATGTGCGACGCGATCATGGAGCGGGGCGGAACCGTGATGCATTTCATCGGCGACGCAATCATGGGAGTCTTCGGGGCGCCACTCCGGCAGGAGGATCATGCCGATCGTGCAGTTTCCGCAGCGAGCGCGATGCACATCGCCCAGGGCGCGGTGAATCGCCGTTGGGAGGACGCCGGCCTCCCGCCCTTCCCACTCGGGATCGGATTGTCGACGGGCGAAGTAGCTGCTGCCGTACTGGGGTCCGAGCGGAGGCTCGAGTATTCGGTCGTCGGGGACAGCGTGAACCTCGCCCAACGTCTTCAACAATGGGCAGAGTGCGGCGAGACAGTGATGAGCGAGAGAACTTTCGCCGCCCTGCGATCTCCCGCGAAAGCCGAAGCGCTGGGGCCGGCGCATGTCAAGGGGCGGAAAGCCCTCGTGACGGCGTACAAGTTGCGAAGTGTAGCGTCATGAACTTTTCCGACAAGAGAGACCAGAATGGAGCGATGTCTTCGGATGAGAGCAAGGACTTGCCTGTGAGTGTCCTCATCGTCGATGACCAGGAGCCCTTTCGAACTGCCGCTCGAGCGGTCGTTGCAGCCACCGAGGGGTTTCAGGTAGTTGGTGAGTCTGAAACGGGCGAAGACGCGCTTGAAGCCGTTGGGCGGCTCCGACCTAACCTGGTCCTGATGGACATCAACTTGCCCGGCATCGATGGGCTCGAGGCCACTCGCCGGATCCGCACGGGCGCGCCGAACGACACCGTTGTGCTCTTGCTGTCGACCTACGAGGAAGAGGACTACGGCTCGGGCGCAGCCGAATGTGGAGCAGCCGCATTCATCTCGAAGTCGGAATTCGCTCCTCGGCGATTGGCCGATGCCTGGGCGGCTGCAGGAGACTGAGCATCGGTAGCCGTCGGCAGCGTTCCCATCACGGTGGTCCCTGCCCCCCGAATGGAATGGATCTCCACCGTCCCCCCGAGGGCCGCCAGCCGGTCCCCCATCAACTGAAGGTCGGGTCCCCACGGAGTGCTGCCGGCATCGAAGCCCGGCCCCTCATCACCCACCGAGAAAGCAAGTCGGCCGGCAGATTCTTGCAACCTGATGGTTGCAACCGCGCCGCCCGCGTGACGCGTAATGTTGGTGAGCGCTTCGACGCAACAGAAATAGACAGCCGCCTCAAGTGGCTGCTCGAAGCGCCGCTCGACCAGTGATGCCTCGGCATCTATCGTCACCACGAGCTTGCTCTTCCGAACGTACGCGGTGAGAGCCGCCACGATCCCCCTATCGGCGAGAAGCGGCGAGAATATCCCGTGCGCCAGGTCGCGCAAGGACTCCAACGTGAGTTTCGCTTCCTCGATCAGGGCATCCAAAGCAGCCGTTACTGCCTTGGGGTCATCGTCGATCACGCGCTCGGTGTGGTCTAGCTTCTCGACCATGTCGACGAGGCGTGACTCCGGACCGTCCAAGATGGCGCGCTGAAGACGGTGGCGGCCTACGTCCTGAGCCGTTACGAGGCGACTTCTGGATGCCTTCAGCTCCTGCGCCTGCATGGAGATTTCGTCGAAACGTTCTCGCAACTCGGCGGCTAAGCGGACGTTGTGGAGCGCCGGCCCGGCCTGCGACGCGAGATCGGCCAGCAGCTTCTCCTCGGCCGGCGTGATCGTCTCCCCGGGCACTTCAGCGACAAGGATCTGCCCCACCGGCTCACCTCGGAGGGTGACGTCTACGGAACTGTCGAAATGATCTGAGGCCTCATCGCGCGGCCATGACACCGAAAGTCGCTTGCCACTAGGCATGAAGAGGCAAACCGTGCTGCGAGCCGCTCCGACTCCGCTTGCCGCAGCTTCCGCCATCCGGGGCATGATCTCGTCCACCGAGAGGGCTCCGGACATCCGCCGAGAGAAATCCGACATCACCTCATAGGGAGTCGCACGCTCTCCGTAGACCAGCCGGTTCACGAAACGACGGATACGCTCTTGCACGGGCCGGAAACCGAACGCTATCAGAGACACCGCGCCAACCGATAGGACGGGGTTGGGCTCTCTGTTCCCGCCGCCGAGCGCACCCCCGATCCCAACCACTATGGCGAGATAGACGATCGCGATCAACGCCACCAATATGAGGAAAACCACCGTCTTGTTGATGACGGCCGCTGCGTGGAGACGATCTGTCCTCACTACCGCGTCATCTCCCCATCGGGGATCGGCACGCAGCCGATGACCGTCGTGCCCTTCCCCGGCTTTGACCGCACCTCGAAGGCGCCTCCGACCGCGTCTATCCGGTCGGCCATGTTCTGCAATCCCGTCCCCTCGCTGGAATTCTCTGCATCGAACCCCATCCCGTCGTCTTCGACGGAGAAGGTGAGCGACCCTGCCGCTCTGAGAGTGACGACGACCGAGGTGGCGTACGCGTACTTCGCAACGTTCTGCAGTGCTTCGAGACAGCAGAAATACACCGCCGCCTCGATCTCGAGTGGATACCGGTCGATACTCCCGGCATCGACCCGAACCGCCATGCCCGTCTTCTGCGCCTGGGATCGCAGAGCCGTGACCAGCCCTTTGGCGAGCAACGGTGGATAGATACCGCGAGCGAGATCCCGCAGCGTCTCGAGCGCATCCCGACTCTCCTGTCTGAGTTGAGCGAGGAGCGGGCGGGCTCGTTCTGGATCCGAGGCCGCGAGGGTCTGCGCAAGCCTCAGCTTGACCGCCAATGCCACGAGATGCTGCTGAGCGCCGTCGTGGATGTCTCGTTCGAGTTGCCGGCGACGAGCATCCTGGGTCGCTACTATGCGGCGTCGCGATTCGAGCAGGTTCGCCGCTTGTCTAGAGACCTCGTCGACTCGCGACTGCAGCTCCTCGGTCAGACCGAGATTTCGCAAAACCAAACCAGATTGTGCCGCGAGATCCGTCAACAACCTGTCCTCCACGGGGGAAAGCTCCTCGCCCGGCCCCTTCGTGACGGTGAGCACACCCAGCAACTCCCCCTGGTCGCGCACAGGAGCGACTCGATTCACGTCGGCGAATTCTGGAAGACGGCCCTCGCGGAAACTCAACTTAGCCTCAGGCACCGAGTCGCGTCTAGGCCACGTGGCAGCCGATACGAGATGGCCGTTCCGGCGCAGCCAGACCTCCGCATGCGCCGCTCCCGTTCCTTCGCTGATGACTCGTGCGAGCTCAGAAAGCCCATCCTCCCCCGAATACGTCCCGGCGACGCGTTCGGAGAACTTCGCGAGAAACTCGTAGGGAGTCGCGCGCCGACCGAAGACCACGCGGTCGGCGATCTGCTGTAGTCGCTCCCTCATGGGTTCGAACGCGAAGGCCACGATCGCAGTCGCCACGATGGACAGACCTAGATGGCGGCCGCTGGTGCTTCCCACAGCCGTGCTGATGCCGACCACCACCCCCACGTACACGGCGGTGATGAATGCACCAAGGGCCGCGTAAACCAGAGCCTTGTCTATGACCTTGTCCATGTCCCATAGCCGGAAACGCAGCAGCCCGACGAGGAGGGCGATCGGGATGATGATGAAGACCGGTTGGAACACCCGGAATGCAAGCGCCGTGAACTTCTGGCCCGAGAATTCCTGACCGACGAAGATCTCGTGGCTCGCGCTCGCGTTGGTATAGACAGCAACGTTGTGCTGGTCCCCGTCATTATTCGTGAATATGAGGGCCACCTCTTGGCCGGGGGGAAGACTCAACGTGCGCTTGTCGAACAATCCGTTGCGCGCGCTGATCGTCGCGGTAGGCTGACCAGCTTGAAGCGGACTCTCGGGCTCGACTAAGAGCGTCCCCGTCATTTCCTCGGGGTGGGGGTCACATCGGAAGAAATAGGTTCCGGAGCCCGGCGTTTTGAACTCGTATGTCTTCGTCGTCTGAGAGAAGTCCTTTCCGGGCGCCAGGACGTTACCAGCAATCACCAAAAACACGGCGACCGCGATAGCCGGACCCAGACCCCACAGCAAGAGCTTCGACTGCTGGCGTTGCTCGGGGTTCGACGCCGCCCGGTACCGGCGCAGTTGCGCGTTCGCTCCGGCTATGGGAGTCAGTATCCCGAACACGAGAACGAGACCAAAGGTGTGGTCCTCGACCGTGAGTAGCGATAGGAAAACGAAGACCGTCGTCACGAAGATTAGGTACGGGGCACGTCGTCGGGTGAGGAGCTTTCCGTCGGGGAACAGGAGCAATGCAAACACGTAGCAGACCCCGGAGATGGCGTGGATCGATCCCTCGTGCCAGATCGCAATCGGACCGAGCCACCCTCTAAGCGCTATCTGATTGGCGAAGTGTCCCTGGAGGTTGAAAGCGACCGCGGTGCCTACCATCCCAACGGCAAGCAGGCGCGCCGCCAGGTGCCGGGGGCCGCGCAGCACGAGGAAGATGCCGAACCCTAGATTCAGGATGCTGAAGGCGTAATCCATTGCCACCTGACCCGGTCCGTAGGCGCTGTGCGAGGCACGGGCCGCGTTCCCGGCGAGTGCGGCTATGAGGTTGCTGCCGCGACTCCACTCGTGCAACAAGACATGCACGGCTGGAAAGGCCGCGGCGACCGCGGGTACAAGTCCGGCCACCAACCAGATCACCGGGAGGGACACGTAGAGGACGAAGAACGGGGGGAAGAGCCTGGCCGACAGAGTTCCGGCCTCTCGCCGCACCGAGGCCGGAAAGATGAAGTCGAGAGCGGCCTCGCCGATGCGTTCGATCTCACGACCAAGTGCGCGGACGGCTAGCAGAGGCGCCAGATTCCAGATACGGGATCCAACTCGATGTCTTCTCCAGAGAGCCAGAAGCGCGGCGAGCGCGAGGAGGCAACCGACTTGGACCGCGCGGAGGGCTGGGGCGCCCCCGCCGAAGGACACGCCCACCAGTAAGAGACCCACGATGGCAAGAAGCGGGACAAGTGGTACGTAACGCCTCCCACAGGCGAGGAGGACGACGGTCGCCACGATCAGCGCGGCGAAGCTCAAGGTCCTGCCATCCCGCGTGAATCCCAGAATCTCCAGGACTCTCGATCACATGCGCTGCCCATCGAGGTTCAGCATAGATCTCGGGGTTGTGGATAAGAAGGGTGCATACCGCACCACAAGCGGTTGCCAGCACCCCGGCC
>JACDBF010000043.1 GCA_013695055.1 Actinomycetota bacterium | reverse complement strand
CACCCATGGACCACTATCAAGACCTGCGTTCCGAGATGGTCCTGACGTTGCGCGATTTGGGCATACCCGTCGAGATCCATCACCATGAGGTTGGTACTGCGGGCCAAAGTGAGATCGACATGGGCTTCTCCTCGTTGCTGCCGATGGCGGACCGTCTGATGCTCTACAAGTACGTGGTGAAGAACGTCGGTCGCCGCCACGGAAAGACCGTCACATTCATGCCGAAGCCCATCTTTCAGGACAACGGCTCGGGAATGCACGTGCATCAATCCCTCTGGAAAGACGAAGAGCCACTCTTCTGGGATGAGCTCGGTTACGCGCAGCTTTCCGATACGGCCCGTTACTACATCGGGGGCCTGCTGGCGCATGCGCCGGCTCTTCTGGCCCTATGCGCTCCGACGACCAACTCTTACAAGCGCTTGGTGCCGGGTTATGAAGCTCCCGTGAATCTCGTCTATTCACAGCGGAACCGCTCGGCGGCCGTACGCATACCTCTCTACTCGAAGACTCCCAAATCCAAGCGCATCGAGTTCAGGTGCCCGGACGCGGCGTGCAATCCGTTCTTGGCGTTCTCCGCCTTGCTAATGGCCGGCCTCGACGGCATCAAGAACAAGACCGAGCCTCCCGAGCCAATGGACAAGGATCTCTACGAGCTTCCCCCCGAGGAGCTTTTGGAGGTACCACAGGTGCCGGCATCACTAGATGCCGCACTGGACGCGCTCGAGACCGACCATGACTTCCTCCTGGAAGGAGGAGTGTTCACCGACGATGTCATCAGCCATTGGATCGACTACAAGCGCGTGCACGAGGTCGATGAGCTCCGGCTGCGGCCGCACCCCTGGGAGTTCTATCTTTACTACGACATCTAGAATGGCAAGATGCGCGTAACAGAGTTGAACGATGTGGTGCTGAAAGACTCGTTCGACAGCACCGTTCGTTTGGCAAGTATGTGGGCGCAGCAACCGGCCGTGGTGGTATGGCTTCGGCATTACGGCTGACCCTTTTGCCGCGAGCAAGTCGCGCAGTTGCGCGACCGGTACGCCGACTTCCAGGCGAAGAAGGCCGGAGTCTGCATCATCGGGATGGGAACGGTCCCGGAAGCGGCCGCCTTTCGCGACCGGCTCGAGATCCCTTTCCCCATGCTGGTCGACCCGAAGCAAGTGACCTATCGCACGCTGCGAATGGGGCAGGCGCGCGCGACTAGTCTCACGAACCCCGAGATGCTGATTTCGGGGGCCAAGAGTTTGATCAAAGGACGAGGAATAAGCCGGCCGCGCCAGGATCCCTTTCAGTTGGGAGGCGCGGCTGTAGTCAGAGTCGGGGGAGAGATCTCGTATACGCACAGGGCCGAATCTTTCTCCGACATCGCCTCGAGCCACGAGCTCCTGGCTGCGCTTTAGGGCGTTCGGGCCGTCGGCCGCCCGTAGATGATTTGTTCCGTGATCTTGCGGGCCCGACGCGTAAGCCGCAGATAGTGCTCCTCCAGCTCTTGACGAGGTTGGTCTCGGTATCCCATGGCTATGCCTGCCGCTTCGAGGTCCTCGGGCCGCGTGGGCAGCGCGTCGCGTGCGCGGCCCACCATCAGAAAGAGACGATTTCTGAGATGCGCCAAGAAGCAGTACGTCTCGCGAAGACGCGTCGCGCTCTCGTCATCCATCAAACCGGCGGCCAGCGCTCCGTCGAGGGCCTGCAGCGTCGAAGTCGTGCGGAGCTCGACGCGTGAGCGTCCGTGCGACTGCTGAAGAATCTGCATCGCAAACTCGATGTCCGATAGCCCTCCAGGACCATGCTTGAGATTCATCCTCGGATCGGTCCCGCGAGGAACGCGCTCCTCTTCCATTCGAGCTTTCAGATGGCGAATCTCGCTCAAGTCCTGAGAGGAGAAGCTCTCGGGATAGGCGACGCGCTGCGCCGACTCGACAAACATCTCTCCGAGAGCGGCGTCTCCAGCCGTGAGCCGCGCTTTTAGCAATGCTTGATGCTCCCAGGGCTGGGACCAGCGAGCGTAGTACTCGCCGAACGACTCAAGGGTCCGCACCAACGGGCCCGACTTTCCCTCGGGTCTGAGAGCCGCGTCTATCCGGAATGCCTGCCCTTCGGGAGTAACTTCGCCGATGGCGCGCATGAGCTCCTCGGCAGCCTTTTCTGCCGCGAGCGGATCGCCGGCGCAGACAAACATGATGTCGATATCGGATGCGTAGCTCAACTCGCGCCCACCGAGCTTGCCCATGCCGATGATCGCCAGCGTCGCTTTCTCTTGAAGCGCGGCGGCGACACAGGCGTCTGCCAGATCGGCCAGGGCGCACCCCACGTCCGTCGAGTCGGCCCGGCCCCCGATATCTG
>JACDBF010000042.1 GCA_013695055.1 Actinomycetota bacterium | reverse complement strand
CCGCATGATAGTTGTCGCCTCGGGAGAGTCGGGCGGGTAGACGCCGGTGGCGACGTTATTGAGCTCGGCGCCTCGGACCAAAGAGCTAATGAGCGGCGATTTTGGGTCACCGATGAACTTGATCTTCTCCAACCGGGGAAGATTGCTGACGGACCAAACTCGAAGAGCTTCTCCCGTGGTCGGGTAGAGCTCTTCTTCCGGCGAGGCCCAGGGCTTGCCGAAGTAATAGTCGATGTGGTTCAGGGTCAGGGCTTTGACGATGGGCTCTTCGGCTTCAAGGTCGCCGACGTCGATGATCAACGCTCTCATAACGCCGGGATGGTGGTCACGAGTTTGACTGAGAAAATCGATCCCGGTCATCTCAGGCATCCATTGGTAGGCGATGGCTAGGGCGAGTGGCCGCTTGGCACCGGCCAACCGTTTCTGCAATCGCATCGCCTCGCGGGGCGAGCTTGCCGAGAGCACGTCGTAGTCGGCGCCGTATCGCCTCGTCATCTCTCTCTGGAGGATCTCCAACGACTTCTCGTCGTGGTCGACCACCAGAATCGCCGCTGTCATCGGCTTACGGATATCACGGCGGCGGGCCTGCGGCCACCGGTACCGGAAGGTGCGCATGACTGAGCGGCCGATCGACGGGGGCGATTTGTCCGCCTGCGCTAGAATCTTGCAAGGCGGCGAAAGGTATAGAGCGTGGCCAGCATCTTTTGTCCCAGCTGTTCAATGGAACAACCCACCGACCATCGCTATTGCGTCCGGTGCGGGATGGCGCTGCCCGTCGAGTTGCTCGCCCCTTCCCACGCCAAGGCGACCCGCTTTTTCGCGGGCGTGAAAGTCGGCGACAAGGATCCCGAAGCGGGCTTCCTGCGCGTCTCTTGCTACTTGAAGGAGCAGACCTTCGAGGCCGCCGAGGGCACGGTCACCATTCCGGGCCGTCATGTGCGCTTCAGCATCTGGGAAGAAAGCGAAGCACAGTGCGCGCTGTCCATTCCCGAGACCGAAGCGCGGGCCCTGGCGGAGTTTATCGGCGACGAGCTTCGCCGTCTGGCACAGCCCCGGTGTTCGACGGCAGACTCCGGCGAGTGGAGCGCTCCGGCTCAGTAGCGTCGGGCGGTCCCCCCAAGTTGCCCGAAGACGGGCACCATTCATTCCCGCTCACGCAGCGTCGCCGCAGACAGACGACGGATGGCGATGAGCGCGGCCGCGGTCCCAATCACCGGCCACGAAGGCGCGCCGGAGAGCCGCAGAAGGCCGGCCGCCAACCAGAAATCGAGCATCGAGAAGAGCGCCATGCGCCATGCGCGTGTAACGCTCAGAATGATCAGACCGGCAACCAGCCCGGCCCCCGACACGAGCGTCGCCAGAGCATCGAGCGAGTACGGCATCGGCGTCTAACCCGACTCCGCTGAATGAGACGCCGCTCCGCCTTTCGACTTCACGTCGTCCGACAACATCGGCCTGGCCTCGAGCTCCTCTCGCTCCTCTCGAATCTCGCGGCGCAAGAAGTAGTTGAGCACCGTTCTGATCGCGGCGATCGCAGCGAGTTGTCCGATCTGGCTGAAGGTAGGAGCTACCGCGGTGCGCAAGATATCTCCGGCGAGCTGGAACTCCAACCCGAGGGCTAGAAAGCGACCGAGCGACAGGCGAACCGTGACGAAATCGTCGGATCGGCGGGAGCGGATGGCGGCAACGATGAACTTGAAAAACGCCGTGAGCGCGCCCGCAAAGATGATCACGGCGCCGCCCGCTTCCACGATCCTGACCAGGACATCGACCGCGGACAACAGGTAGTCCTCGGCTAGGAACTCCTCCACGCATTCTCCCTTCGTCCCGGCACTGAAGAATCACAACCATCGAAGCCGTCCTCCCGCCGCTCACGACTCGCGCCTTGCCAAACGCCGGAGCGAGCCGGTGCGATTAGCATCATCGTATGAGAACGCTTGTGGTGGGGGCCGGCGGAGTAGGAAGCGCCATAGCAGCCGTGGCTAAAGGTCGCGACTTCTGGGAGCACATGGTGCTCGCAGACATCGACGTCGGGCGGGCGCGCTCCACGACGGACAGGCTGGATGACGATCGCTTCGAGGCCATTGCGCTCGACGCTTCCGATCCGGCGGCCATCGCGGCCGCTGCGAAGGAGCAGAGCGCGGCCGTCATCGTGAACGCGTGCGACCCGCGATTCAACCCGCCGATCTTTCAAGCTGCCTTTGATGCTGGCTGCACCTACCTCGATATGGCGATGACCCTCTCGACGCCCCATCCGGAACGGCCGCACGAGCTCGCGGGAGTGACCCTCGGAGAGCAGCAGTTCGCCGAGCACGAGCGCTGGAGCCAGGCGGGATTGCTCGCCCTCGTGGGCATCGGTGTCGAGCCGGGACTTTCCGATGTCTTCGCTCGCTACGCAAGCGATCATCTGTTCTCTTCGATCGACGAGGTCGGAGTGCGCGACGGGGCCAACCTCGAGGTCGATGGTTATGCGTTCGCGCCCACGTTCTCGATCTGGACGACCATCGAAGAATGTCTGAATCCGCCCGTCGTATGGGAGCGCGCGCGGGGCTGGTACACGACTCCGCCATTCTCCGAGCCCGAGCAGTTCACGTTCCCGGAAGGCATCGGAACAGTCGAGTGCGTGAACGTTGAGCACGAAGAGGTGCTCCTGGTCCCTCGTTGGGTCGACTGCCAACGAGTAACCTTTAAGTACGGACTCGGCGACGAGTTCATCGACGTCTTGAAGACCTTGCACCTGTTGAACCTCGACTCGACCGAGCCGGTGCGCGTCGGCAACAGCGACGTCGCGCCGCGCGATGTGGTGGCGGCGGCACTGCCCAACCCTGCTCTGCTCGGCGACCGCATGCACGGCAAGACCTGTGCCGGGACGTGGGTCACGGGCATGGGCAAGAACGATCAGCCGCGCGAGG
>JACDBF010000013.1 GCA_013695055.1 Actinomycetota bacterium | reverse complement strand
GCCTATACCACTCGGCCACGCCGCCGGAATGTGCATTGAGATCGAGCGCGCAGGATAGCGCGGGCCGGAAGTCCACGGCGGCTGTGAGCCCGGTTGTTAGGCTGGCATCGCTCCCCGGCGACCCGCCGGAGGGGCGCGGGACCGGGAGAGTCCCACTTTCAAGATAACCCCGGGGGATCACATGTCGGCTCTGGCTCACGCTCTCTCCGGGCGGCGAAGCGCCGCCCGCGTACGCCTCGCCGACGTCGTATTGATCGTCCTGGGCAGCGCGGTCGTGGCCCTGCTCGCGCAGGTCTCCTTCCGGCTGCCCTTCACGCCCGTCCCGATCACTGGGCAAACCCTGGGCGTCCTGCTCGTAGGGGCCTCGTTGGGCTCGACGCGAGGCTCGACCGCCCTTCTGCTCTACCTGGGGGAGGGAGCAGCGGGGCTCCCCGTCTTCGCCGAGGCCAAGAGCGGCCTGGCGTTGCTGGCGACTTCCTCGGTGACCGGCGGTTACCTGTGGGGCTTCGTGGTCGCCGCGTTCGTGGTCGGTTGGCTCGCGGAGCGCGGCTGGGACCGCAATTTCGGAAGCGCTCTCGGAGCCATGCTCGTGGGGCTGATCGTCATCTTCTCGTTCGGGTGCACGTGGCTAACGGTTGCGCTTTCAGTGCCGGCCCGCGAGGCACTCGAGCTTGGCCTCTACCCATTCGTGCTGGGGGACCTCCTCAAACTATTGATCGCGGCGGGATTGTTGCCGCTCGCCTGGAGGATCGCCCGTCCGCAGCGGGGCCGGCTGAGACTCTAGGATTTCGTGGCGCGAAGTTAGTCGTTGGCGGCGCGCGGCCCTCCTTCGAGGGCGATCAGCGTGGGAGCAGTCTGCGCGCTCCGGCCGAGCTCTGAGGCGGCCTCGCTGGGGATCGCCGTCGCCGGAAGCCTCAGAGTAAAGACCGAGCCGGCAGAGCTCGAGCGTTCGAGCTCCAAGCCGGCCCCCACGACCTCGGCGAGCTTCTTGCAGATGTAGAGGCCCAGGCCGGTACCCCCAACCTTCCGGGTCGAGGACTGGTCGACCTGATAGAAGCGGTCGAAGATCTTGGCGTGAAGCTCCGCAGGGATGCCTTCGCCCTCGTCCTCAACCGACACGACGACGCCGTCTGAATCGCGCCAGCCTCTGACTGCGATCAGTGTGCCGTCGGGCGTGTACTTGATGGCGTTCTCTAGGAGATTGGAAAGGATCTGCCTGATCTTCTCCGCATCGGTGGTGACCAGCGGGAAGTCGGTCTCGAAGTCGACCTCCAGTCGTTGGTGGGTAGAGCGCGGCGCGACCTCGCGAACCAGAGTCGCGGCCAGCTCGGGGATGTACAGATCGTCCACCTGGAGCATGTGCTGCTGCGATTCGATTCGTGAGACCACCAGAAGGTCTTCGATCAGATGGCGCAATCGATCGCTCTGCTCGTCGATCGATGAGATGAAGGAACGCTGCTGCTCGCGCGTGATCTGCTCGCTCTTGCGCACCAGGATCTTGACGTAGCCGCTGATGGCCGTCAGAGGAGTGCGCAGCTCGTGTGATACCGACGCCACGAAATCATCCTTCAGGCGGTTCATCTCGGTGAGATGCACCAGCGATTCCTTGAGTCGGTTGACCAATCGGGCATTCTCAAGCGACACGCTTGCGTGATTCGACAGGGTTTCAAACAACCTCAGATCCTCTGCGCTGAAGGTGCTGACCTCACTCAGGCGGTTGGCGACCATCATCGTTCCGACGACTGCATGATCTCCGTAGAGAGGCGCGATCATCGCATCCTTTAGATTGCGCCCGGCAAAGTGCTCGCGTACCCGAGTGTTGGCTATGGGTCTGGCTACCAGCAAGGCTTCTTCTTCGGCCGCGACGCGCGCCCACACCCCAATGGTTGGATCGAGCTCGACGGGCTTCATGACCTCGAGGTGCTGCTCGGGTCCCAGCGTCGTAAGCAGCGCCGGCTCCCCCGCCTCCGTGGGAAAGAGGGTGATCTCGGCCATCTCGGCGCGGAACATCTCGCACGCGGACGACAGCAGGGTAAGCAACACGGCATCTGTCTCGAGGCTTTGGTGGGCTACTCGGGTCGAGTCATAAAGGAACTCGAGGCTGTCGTGCTGCTGACGCATCGACGTATAGGAGCGATAGGCGAGAAACAAGATCGTGATGGGAATGAGAAGCAGCCACGTGGCCTCGGGGCTCCTCGACAAGATAGTCACTCCCAAGAGCGCAAGGCTCGTGTTGGCTGCGGTGACGATGGCGCCGAGCGTCAGCGACTTCGGCAGGGCCCGAAGGCGGAACGCACCTTCGGCAAGGGAGATCGCAAGCGCGATCAACACGGCCCCGAGCGACGATGCCAGTAAGGTCGCAAAGAATGCTGCGGTCCAGCCAGAGGGTCCGTTCGGTGAACCGAGCCCGGCCCAAAAGTTGAACAGCAGCGTGGCGAGACTCGCCTCGAAACAGAAGTTGGCGAGATTGAATGCCAGCTTGATCGGCTGCTGACGCCGGTAGACCGATAGCGCCAGTCCTACGCCGATCACCTGCGCGACGAGGAGCTCTCCCGGAGTGGAGAAGAAAAGCGCCAGCACGAGCGGGATCTCTCCCAAAGAGAAGGAGTGCGCCTCCCGCTTGAACTCGAGATGCACCACGCATATCTCCGTCAGATAGAAGCCGGCCGCGAGGACCCACCAGGGGGCATGCAAAGAAGACTGCAGGCCCCCGATCTGCCGGAGGAAGAGGATGTAGAGAGCGAAGGCCCCGATAGAAAGCGCGCCGCTGAGGAGCCAGACGCGCGCTTCACCGCCGAGCTTGGGCAACGGCAATCGAGATGTTCCCGGCGGCGAGGAAGCAGCGGTCTCGCTCACGGCGTCATCCTTCGCGCCCTACTGGTCACCCCAGCCGGCGCTCGACCACGAGTTGCGCGACCAGGAGTTGCGCGACCAGCTATCCGCAGACCAAGAGTTTCGGAGCAGCGCATCGCCCGTCCACGTGCTGCCGCTCCAGGAGTTGCGAGACCAATACCCGTCGCTCCAGGAATTGTGGCTCCACGAGTTTCGAGTCCAGAGCACCGTCGACCACGAGTTGCGGCTCCACGAGTTGCGGCTCCAGCCGCTGCCACTCCAGACCTCTCCGTTCCACATGCCGCCGCTCCAGCTCGTGCCGGACCAGGAGTTCTGGGCCCACGTCGCGCCGTCCCAAGGAGTGCCGAAGATGTCTTGATCGCCGTCGAGGGGGACGCCTTCCATCTCGACGTGCGAGGAACCGCGCGCCGCCTCGAGCGACCCGGTCCCCGAAGATGTGGGCCAACTTTGAGTAGCTGCGGGTGTCTTAGCCTTGTAAGCGGCCTTGAGGTTGAGGAAACCGGCCCCCTGTGCGAGCGGATCCGCTCCCGGGATGTTGGTGGCCGTCGAGGTGAGTAGCGCCTTGACCTGATCTGGCGTAAGGCTCGGGCGCTGCTGCAAAAGCAGAGCTGCCGCGCCCGACACCACTGCGGCCGCTTGGGAGGTGCCGCTGCCCCTGAAGAACCTCCCGCCGACGCGACCCTCGGGATGGGTGAGGTCGATCTCGGAACCGGGGTCTCTCAGGCTGACGATCGATTTCCCCGGAGCGACCAGATCGGGATTGCGGCTGCCGTCACCGCGGCTAGACCAGTCGGGGACGACGTCGTCGGCGGTCGAAAGCGTGCCGTTGGCGTCGTCGGCTCCCACGGCCAAGAGATAGGGATCGTAGGCGGGGTTGTTCAATTGCGGAGAGCCGTAGCCCGCGTTGCCACCGGCG
>JACDBF010000374.1 GCA_013695055.1 Actinomycetota bacterium | reverse complement strand
AAGTGGCACTGGTCATGCGCCGTGCCGGCCTGCGAGGCCTCATGGGCCGCCGCAAGCACCCTCGGATCGAGCGACCAGACGCCATGGCGCTGGATCTAGTGGATCGCTCATTCGCTCGCTCGGGACGCGATCAGCTGTGGGTGACAGATATCACCGAGCATCCGACGCGGGAAGGAAGGCTCTACTGCTGCGTCGTACTTGATGTCTTCTCGCGCCGGGTTGTGGGACAGTCGATAGACACATCACCCACGACAGCGCTCGTGACCAACGCGTTGGGGATGGCCATCAGCTCACGCAACCGAACCCTGGAACATTGATCCACTCCGATCAAGGAACCCAGTTCACCTCGTGGGCGTTCACGCACCGCGCCAAGGCATCAGGGCTTGTGCCGTCGATGGGATCCATCGGCGACTGCTACGACAACGCCATGATCGAATCGTTCTGGTCACGGGTGCAGGTCGAACTCTTGGATCGGCAACGCTGGGTAACCCGAGTGGAACTCGCCAACGCGATGTTCGAATACCTTGAGATCTTCCACAACCGCCATCGTCGTCACAGCGCACTCCAGATGCTCACGCCGATAGAGTTCGAGCAACGTCAGGTCCGGATCGTGGCATGAGGAATCCAATTATCGGACTCCACGAAAGCCGGGGAAGACCAGAGTCTCTATGAGACCCGGGGCGGTTCACCTGGTTGTGCGCGGGTTTGGATTCGGCCAGGATGTCGCGATGAAAGCGGCGGTTCTGGAGAGGCTAGGTGAGCCCGGAAGGTTCATCATGCGCGAGGTTCCTGATCCGGCGCCGGCGCCGGGTGAGGTCGTGGTTGAGATAGACGCGGCTTCTTTGAATGCTCGCGACGCTTGGATCGCCGCGACACCTGGAAGGGTGGAACTCCCCGCCATCCTTGGATCCGACGCGTGCGGACGCATCGTTGATCTTGGACGAAACGTCGAGGGTGCCGCTCGTGGCGATCGCGTGCTGGTCTACCCGGCTCTCTACTGGGGGACGGCCGAGGACACTCCTGCACCCGAATGGGAGATCCTCGGCGTTCCTCACCAGGGAACCTTCGCCGAGCGGATCGCTTTGCCGGTTGAGAACGTTCGTCCGGCACCGGCCCGCCTGGACAACTTCGAGGCGGCGGCTCTTCCGCTGGCCGCTCTTACGGCGTGGCGCGCTCTCGTGACCCGAGGCCGCGTTGCTCCGGGACAGACGGTCTTGATCACGGGAGCGGGAAGCGGCGTAGCGACGTTCTTGGTGCAAATGGCCGTCACACAGGGAGCGCGCGTCCTCGTGACCTCTTCCACCACCGAGAAGATCGATAGATCGCGCGCTTTGGGGGCCGAGAGCGGGGTTCTGTACACCGACAAGGAGTGGCCGGAGAAGGTGGGTCCCGTCGACCTCGTCGTCGACAGCGCAGGGGCCCCCACGCTTGAGGTCGTGTTTCGCTGTCTTCGTCCGGGCGGCACCTACGTGAACTTCGGCGACACCATCGCCGGAGAAGCTCACTTCGATGTGGGCGATCTCTACTGGTATCAGTACAACGTGCTCGGTTCGACGATGGGGAGCCCACACGATTTCGACGTGATGTTGGAGCACGTAACCGGCGCCGAGTGGCGCCCTGTTATCGATTCCGTTTATCCACTCGAGGAGCTAGGAGATGCCTTCCGAAGGTTGCGAGCGGGGGACCGATTCGGAAAGGTCGTGGTCACCGTCGGGTAGTAGGGATCGCGCGTTTTGGTAGGAGCTGATGAGATTAGCCGCTCAGTTCTGCACCATCCACGGCGAGGGTCACTCCCGAGATGTAGCTCGCAAGCGGCGATGCTAGGTACACGAACGTATTAGCAACCTCCTCGACTGTAGCGGCTCGTCCGAAAGGAATCGAGCGGTCGAAATGACTCAAGACCTCGTCCGACGACACACTCCAGATCCGCGATCGCTCCTGGACCAGCGCCTCCTGCATGACTGTTTCAGTAACCCCGGGTGCCACTGCGCACACCCTAATCTCGGGCGCGAGCTCCTGCGCAAGCGCCTGCACCAAACCCACGACACCGAACTTAGAAGAGCAGTAGGAGGCCATCTCCGGCAAGCCTCGTAGCCCGGCCTGTGACGCGGTACACAGAAGAACGCCACCACCATTACGCCTGAGGTGATGCGCCCCGTGTTTCGCGGTGAGGAATGCGCCGGTCAGGTTGACTCGTATCGTTCGTTCGAACTCTTCCATAGTTATCTCGGAGATAGGGTTGAGGGTCAAGATCCCAGCGTTCGCGACGATGGTGTCGAGACCTTCTAGTGCCTCCGATGCTAGGGCCATGCCTTCTTCAACCGCTCGTTCATCGGTGACGTCGACGACCGACGATGTCACGACGTATCCCTCGTCCCGGAGAGTCCCAGCCGCATCCGTGACGTCTTCCCCGTTGATATCGCTCAGTGCAACCCGGGCTCCCTCTTCGCAGAAGCGGCGGGCTATCGCCCGGCCTATTCCCCGGCCTGCCCCGGTTACGAAGACGCGGCGACCGGAAAGGATCCCCTTATCCATCAGGGGAGATGAGGCACAGAGTAGCTCCAACTTCGGCATCCTCACCGGGCTGAACCAAGATCTCCACCATCTTGCCGGAGAGAGGGGCTTCCACTTCGGTGTCCACCTTGTCCGTCTCTATGTTGACGAGGGCCTCGCCCGTTTCGACGTGATCGCCCACCGCCTTGTGCCATTCAACGACCGTCGCTTCGACCATGCTCATGCCCCATTTGGGAAGGGGAACCGGTGTTAACTCAGGCACTTGCGACCTCCTCCGCAGCCTTCACAATGTCCTCCTCGGAGGGGATGAGCGATTCCTCCAGGGTGGGAGCGAAGGGGATAGGGGTGTCGGGTACCGCGAGTCGCTTCACGGGGGCCTTGAGATCGGCCCAGGCGCGTTCGGTGATCCCCGCCGCTAACTCGGAGGCAGCCGAGCATGTGAGTCGCGCTTCTTCTACCGCAAGGACGCGCCCCGTCTTGCGGACGGACTTCAAAATGGCGTCCCAGGGCAATGGGGACAGCGAACAGACGTCCACAACCTCTGCCCAGATGCCGCGCTCAGCCAGGACGGCTGCTGCAGCGCGGGCCCTCGTCGCCATCATGCCGGTGGCTAGAATGGAGAGGTCCGTTCCCTCCGGGCCGATCTCTGCGTCTCCAAGGTGGAGAGGTTCGTCTCGGACCTCCCCACGCGCGGAGGCGAGAGCAGGATGGAAGAGGAACACAACGGGATCGTCGGATCTTATGGCCGATCGCATCAGCCAGAACGCCTGGTGAGCCGTAGACGGGAAGGCGACACGGAGACCTCCCGCATTCATGAAGAGCGCGGAAGGGACCTCTGAGTGTTGTGCCGCGTTGGCACCCGCTGCCCCAGCCGAGCCGATGATCACCATCGGAACAGATAGCTGTCCTCCTGTCATGTACCGGATCCGGCCCGCCTGGTTCACGATCTGATCGAAGGCCACATAGGTGAAGCTAGAGAACATGATGTCTACGATGGGCCTTAACCCGCCGATCGCAGCGCCTACCGCCGCGCCGACGAAACCGGCTTCGGAGATGGGGCAGTCCCGGATCTTGTCGGGTCCGAATTCCTTCGCGAGACCTCTCGTGGGTCCCATGACTCCGACGGTGACGTCGACCCCCCACAGGTACACCGTTGGATCCGAGCGCATCTCTTGTGCGATCGCATCTGCCATTGCAGGAGTGAGTCGCTTGGCGGTGGATGTCGGGCTCACGAGAAGACATCCTCAAGAGCAGTGGAAAGTTCAGGCAAGGGCGCTTGCTGCGCGACAGCCAGCGAACGCTCGATCAGATCCTTCTCCTCCGCGTGTATCTTCTCGTATAAGAGACTGCCATCTAGTCCTGCCGCATCCATCTCCTGGATCAACTGCACGATGGGGTCCTTGAATTCTTTCGTTTCGCGATAGGTGCCGACATAGCTCTCCTCGCCTTCGTGGTGTCCGCGCCATCGCTCGGCTCTCGTTTCGATGAAGGTTGGCCCTTCGCCGCTGCGTGCCCGGTCGATCGCTCCTTCGGCGACGGCGCTAACTGCACCGACGTTCGTCCCGTCCACGACCACGCCGGAGACCCCGTATCCGATCGCGCGATCGGCTATGCCGGGCCCGGCCGTCACACGGTCGGTAGGTGTGAATTCACTGAATCCGTTGTTCTCGCAGACGAAGATCACGGGGATCTTCCAAAGAGCCGCCAGGTTCAGCGACTCCCACACCACGCCCTGGTTGGCGGCTCCGTCTCCGCAGAAGGCCACCGCAACGTTGCCGGTGCCGAGTTTCTGGGCTGCCACCCCCAGCCCCGCTGCCATCGGGACACCGGCACCGACGATCCCATTGGCCCCAACGGATCCGAGTTCGAAGTTCGCGACGTGCATGGAACCTCCCTTGCCCCCGCAATACCCGGTGGACCGCCCCAGGATCTCGGCGAACATCCTCTCGGGCTCCAGGCCTCGGGCGATCATGTGGTTATGGCCGCGATGGGTGGAGGTGATCTGATCCCCCTTGCGGAGGTTCGAGCAAACGCCTGCGGCCGTGGCCTCCAGTCCGATAGATAGGTGCACCACCCCGACAAGCTCGCCTCTCTCGTACAGCTCGCCGAGGCTCTGCTCGAAAAGCCGGCCGCGGACCATCGTCCGCAACCAGGACTCGCCTCGTTCTTTCAGGACGACCTTTTCTGTCATTTGACCGTTCTGCTCCTTCCTGGACGGCAGGGTTCGTCTGTCGATCACTTCCGTTTCCTTTTCAGGTGTTCTCGAAGTAGCGTTCGAGCTCCCAGTCGGGGATGCGGGCACGATGCGCGGCGGTGCTCTCCAACTCGGCTTCGCGTCCGATCACGTAGTGATCGACCATCTCTTTGCCCAGTAGCTCACAAGCGACCGTGGAGTTACGAAGAGCGTCGAGAGCCTCCTCGAAAGATACCGGAAGCAGCGGGGTTTCCGGATCGCCGGTGGGATCTCCTTGGGATTGTGGCCGGAGCTTGAGTCCTTGCTCGATCCCAAGAGCTCCTGAGGCCAGACTTCCCGCGACCGAGAGGTAGATGGCGAGATCTGCTCCGGGCCTACGCATCTCAGCTCGGCAGTAGTCGGGGTGATGAGTCATGACACGGACGCAGGTCAAGCGATTGTCTTCGCCCCAACTGGCGGTCGTGGGAGCCCAATTCTTCGGATTGGGGCGGCGGAACGAGTTCAGATTGGGGCCGTACACGATCGAGAGATCCTTAGCAGTGGACAGAAGACCTTCCACATAGCAGGCGAGGGTGTCGGAAACACCACCGGAGTCCGTCCAGAACGCGCTGGTTCCCTCGCGCCACAAGCTTTGGTGGATGTGGCCGGACGATCCGGGCTCGTCTTCTTTCCACTTCGCCATGAAGGTAGGCACCAGGGCATGTCGAGCGGCGATCTCCTTGATCCCGAGCTTGAACCTCGCTGCACGATCCGCGGCCTCGAGAGCCGGAGCGTGTTTGAGCGCGACCTCGATCACCCCATAACCAAGCTCCGTATGCAGGCTTTCGAGAGGTACGCCGTACGTTTCCATGCCTTCGAAAAGGTCGTCGACGAAAGGGGACATCTGCGGGAGGCGCTGGAAGCTGTACGCCTGCTGGATGCGAGACAGAGGTTTCAGGTCCCGATAGCGGTGCCTATCCACCGCCTCCGGATCGGCCTGGAACATGAAAATCTCGAATTCGAGTGCGACCTCGCTGTGGTAGCCCAGATCCGACAGCCGGCGACCGGCTCTGCGGACCGCCTCTCGCTGACAGAGCGGATGCGGACCCCCGTCGGCCTGCCGGTAGTCGGCGAGCACAGCGCCCATCGATGGCTCCCAGGGAACGGGCCTCAGCGTGGACAGATCGGGGAAGACACTTATGTCCGGCCACCCTTCTTCGGGGCCTGCGAACTCGCTGACGTACACGTCATCGGCCACCGTAAGGCCGAGGATCGCGCTGCAGAAAGCGGCGCCGTGAGGCGACTCGACCTTGGCGGAAGGGACGATCTTGCCTCGCAGGACGCCGTGGTCGTCGGGTACCTCGATCCTGATGCGCTTGAAGTCGCCGGGAGAGTGGTCACTCACCGATTGTCTCCGACAGACGGCCGCGCGCCGCGGGTCCCTCGATCTTGGCAGTGGAGGCAGATGTCAGACATCAAACCACACGCAAGCAGACGCGGAGCGAGATGTCAAGCGAGCACACGCGCCGGACTAGCCACGCTCTGCGCGTTCGACGAGTTCGATGAACCGCGCAAATGCCTCGCGCCCTGCCTCCTGGCTCTTCGCGAGGTGCCGGTCGGCCTGGGTGATGAGTTCCTGGATCGTGATGCCCCATTCCGGCTCCAGGACCTCGTCGCCTCCGGCGAGTTCGGCCCACGCGACGACCTCCGTCCTCGTCACCTCGGGATGGAACTGGACTCCATAGGCTCGGTCACCCATCCGGAACGCTTGATGAGGAACCGCGGGTGTCGAGAACAGCAGCTCGGCCCCATCTGGGAGGTCGAAAGTGTCTTCGTGGAACTGGAACACCAGGGCATCGGACGCGTGAGCGGCCAGGACCTTGTCGGTCTTCCCGGCCTCGGTCGGCGTCAGACGGTAGAAACCGATCTCCCGCTCGGCAGAAGCACCAACCTCAGATCCCATCGCCGCAGCGAGGATCTGGCCTCCCAGACAGATGCCGAAGACGGGCATCTCTTCGTCCACGGCCTCTCGCATCAGATCCCTTACGACGCGCAGGAATGGATACTCGTCCATCTTGTGTGCGTGCATCTCTCCGCCGAGAACCACGAGTCCAGAGAAATCCTGCAGCGCCGGGACTTCATCCGTCCTCCAGGCGTCGAGGTAGACGAAGGGCAACCCTCGCTCCTCGAACACTGGTTGTCCGACACCCAACGGAGCCGAAGGCTGATGCCGAACGCAGAGAACCGGTCGAACCGCCCGCGCCTGGTCCTCCTTGCGGCCGTCGGTCATTGGTCGCTGATCGGCACGTGGGGGCCGATTCGGCCAGCGCCGTAACCGCCGTCCACGGATAAGGCATGTCCGGTGACGAAAGACGATAGATCGGAGCTCAGCCAGGCTACTGCTCGCGCGACTTCCTCGGGCTGTCCGAGCCGCTTCGCCGCATGTAGCTCCGCGATCTTTTTGTAGGTCTCTGGGTCTCGCCCCGGCCAGGTACCCCGTTGCATCACCATCGGCGTCTCGATCCAACCGGGACATACGGCGTTCACCCGAACGTTCTGAGCCGCATATTCGAGCGCGGCTGTCTTCGTCAGCCCAATGACTCCGTGTTTCGACGCGCTGTAGCCGGAGAGAAAGGCGTACCCCTGAAGCCCGAGTCCGGATGCCGCATTGACTATCGAGCCGCCCCCCTGGGCTTCCATTTGTGGAAGTTCCGCCCTCATGCACATCCATACTCCCGTGAGGTTCACCTTGATGACGAGTTCCCACTCGTCCAGTGGATAGTTCGCGGTGGTTGCGAGAGCGCCTTCGACACCAGCGTTGTTGAAGGCGCAGTCCAGGCGGCCGAACTCTGCGACGGTTCTGTCAACGAGAGCAAGGATCTGTTGCATGTTCGTCACATCACAATGAACGAAGAGTGCTGTTCCACCTGCTTCGCGCACGAGGCTTTCCGTGTCGTGCCCCAGCTCTTCGTTGATATCCGAGACGACGACCTTCGCCCCTTCACTTTGGAACTCCAGAGCTGTAGACCTCCCGATCCCTGAGCCCGCGCCTGTTATCAGGGCGATCTTGCCTTCAAGCATCCCGGTCATGGTCGTTCCTTTCCGAAATCGTCGGTAGCTGCGCAGACATCGACAGGCTGAGACAAACCAAGTGCCTACATCCGTAGCGATACCGGAAAGCGAGAGCGACGGTCAAGTGGCAATCGTCGCACCTTTCTGTGCGCGGGGATCGATGAGGATGTCCCGGCCGTCGTGGATTTTGAGACGGCCCTCCACTGACTGATGACACACTACGCGGCTTCCTCCTGCGATCCAATCACCTCCCTGAGACAAGAACGAAGCGCAGCCTGCAACGCGGGGATGTCGCGGAATCCCTGCGCCCGGTAGAAGCGCCTCTCGGCTTCGAGCATGCCGGCCGCGGTCCAGCGCTCGATCATCTTGGCGTCGCGCCAGCGCTTGACGTTTCTCATCGTCGTGCGCCCGATCGAGATCATCGACTCGATGGTGTTGGTCGAGCGCAGCGTCCGTTGCAGCGACGGCGACAGCCCGAGGCGAACGACCGTGAGCGTCTCCTCGAGACCCTCTCGGAGCGACGCGGCCGCACCGGGGTGCTGCGCGTCGAGTGACTTGGCGAGATCCTGAAGCGAGCGCTTGGCGGCGCCGAAGTCGCGCATCTTGTAGGCGGGCTCCATCTTCTTGGTGACGGACGCGTGCATGTGATCGGGGAGGTGATCGATCGCGTTTCTTCTCTTGTGGATCTTATGCAGATATCGGCATAAACTACATTATGCCGAGCAGCGGATTATGCCGAGCAGGACGCGAGAGGCCACCTGGGAAAGGGATCTCCTGGTTATGGAGTCGGCATAATCACAACCCTTCGAGGAAGGCCATGAGCGTGTCGGGGGCGCGGTATCGGCCGGGCTTGGTGTCTGCCGGTGCGGTGCGGGCGAGGGCTCGCTCCTTGATGGCGAGGTCGGCGTGAAGATAGATCTGGGTGGTCTCCACGCCTTCGTGCCCGAGCCACAGCGCGATCACCGTGGTGTCC
>JACDBF010000006.1 GCA_013695055.1 Actinomycetota bacterium | reverse complement strand
GGATCGAGCTCCGAAAAGACGTCGTCTAGCAGCAGGATCGGCTCCTCTCGCAGGGTCTCGGTCACGAGGTCGAACTCGCCCAGCTTCAACGCGAGCGCAGACGTGCGCTGCTCGCCTTGAGACGCGTGCGAGCGCGCGTCGAGCAAATCATCTCCCTGTGACGAAGATGTGAGTCGAACCACAATGTCATCCCGTTGAGGGCCCACGAGCGACATTCCGCGCTCCAGCTCGCGCGTTCGAGCGGTCACCACGGCCTTGGACAGAAGCTCCACCAGCCGGGCCTCGTCTCGTTCCTCCGCGGCACCACCGTCTCCCTGATCCATCCACGCGCTCGTGTACCTCAACTCCAACCGGCCGTCGCCGGCAACCTGCCGAAACCGGCGGCCGGCCAAAGGGGTCAGCTGGTCGAGCGCTTCGAGGCGAGCGGCGGCTAGGCCGGCTCCCGCGCGCGCCAGCGCGTCGTCCCATACCTCGAGCGTCTGCGCGGCAGCAGCCCCCGGTTTCCTCGGAATGCTCTTCAAGAGCGCGTTCCGTTGCCTCAGGACCCGTTCCCACTCGCGGCGGAGCCCTCCCCTCGCCGGCCTCAGCTTGACGACGAGATCATCTAGAAAGCGTCGTCGTCCCTCGGGCGAGCCCTTTACCAAAGAGAGCTCGTCCGGGCCGAAGAACACGCTGACCGCTATCTCGGCCAGAGCCCCCGGGCGCGGAGCCGGAGCCTTGTTGATCAGCGCCCTGGTTCGGCCCGCGCCGAGCTCGAGGTCCAGCTCGATCGATCGATCGCCGCGCCGGATGCGGCCGTGCAACAAGGCCCGCTCAGCACCCTCCCGTAACAAGGCCGCGTCGGGCGAGCGCGGAGAACCCAACCCGCTCAGGCAATAGACCGCCTCCAGCAAGTTGGTTTTCCCCTGGGCGTTCCTTCCGACCACCAGGTTCAGCCCCGGGGACGGCTCCAGGTGTGCTCGGCGGTAGTTGCGAAAGTCTTCGAGAACCAGGCTTTCAACGCGCAACTGCTAGTTCAGGCGTACGGGCATCAAGAGATACGTGAAGCTGTTATCACCCTCGGGTCGCAGGAGTGCCGGCTTCAGACCATCGCTCGCCAGCAACATCAATCGGTCGGCGCCGATGGCCGCAGCTCCGTCGGTCAGGAACTGCTGATTGAACGCGATGACGAGCTCCTGGCCCTCGTATTCGACCTCGAGAACCTCCTGGCCTTCGCCCACGTCCGGAGTGTGTGCCGAGACCTCGAGGTCGGTGCCGAGCCGGAACCGCACCGGCATCTGGTCCCGAGCGAGAAGCCCCACGCGTCTTACGACCTCGAGCAATCGGTCGGGCTCAACCTTCAGCACGTTGCTATACCCCTCGGGTATCAGTTGCCGGTACTTCGGGAACTCGCCCTCGATGAAGCGCGACCCGATCACGAGCTCGCCCGTCTTCTCGCCCAGATCTCCCACTGAAAAGATGATCAGATTCGGCCTCAGCGTGGCCCGCACTCGTCCCGAGGAGCCCTGCAGCACGCGCCCAACCTCCTGAAGAGCTCGAGCGGGAAGCACTACGCTGCGCGGATCCCCAATACCTCCTCCCACCTCCAAGCTCCGTACCGCCAGGCGGTAAGAATCCGTGGCCGCCAGGCTCAGCATCCCGGGGGACACCTCCCACAGGACGCCCGTGAGGACCTGACGACTTTCGTCCCCCGAGGCAGCCCTGACCACTTGCGAAAGCGCGGTCGCAAGAACCCCACAATCGACGTCCAAGGCTCCCTCGTCGCCCTGGGACGGCCCTTCGATGGGCAGGGCCGGGTAGTCGCCGGGAGCGAGGGCCTTGACATGGAACTGGCCTCGGCCAGACGAAATCTCAACCTCCCCCTCCGCGCCTGCGACGCTCACCTGGCCCGGCGACAGGCTGCGGGCCATCTCTCCAAACAGCCTGCTGGGAACGATGGTGCGGCCCGGTTCGCCGACGTTAGCCATGAACGAGGTCTCCATCGTGAGCTCGAGGTCGGTCGCCGCCACCCCCACGCGTCCGTCCTCAGCAACCTCGATGCGCAACCCCGAGAGCACCGGCAGAGTCGCTCGATTCGACACCGCCCGCGACGCAAATTGCACGGCGCCGAGGAGATCGTCTCGTTCGCAGCGGAACTTCATGACAGTCCTCCGATCTCGATCGTCCACGAAGAAACGCTCGTATCTACTGCCTCTAAGAGGTTATGTAGGTCTCTTAGTAGTAGTACTAGGGGCAGTTGGCAAGGGGAAAACCGCCCATTCGGGCAGGTGGATGGCGGTGGCCGCCTGTGGGTTGAGCGATGGATAACTCCGGGTCGAGGGAGGCGCCGGGCGCGCCGGGCGCGCCGGCATCCGGCGGGCGCGCCGGTTATGATCGGCCTATCCACGACTTGCTCGTTGTTTCGTTCGTGCGGTCAGCTCCCTGACTTGCTCGTACCAGGTTTCCTTTTCTCGCATCTGAGCGCGCACCTTGTTGGTGGCGTGGACCACCGTCGAGTGATCTCGTCCCCCGAAGCGGTCGCCGATCTTGGGCAGGGAGAGATCCGTGAGCTCACGGCACAGGTACATGGCTATTTGCCGAGCGTTGACAAGCGGTCTGGTGCGACTGGGCGAGCGGAGCTCGTCGGCGGTCACATCGAAGTACTCAGCCGCAACCGAGATGATTAGCTCGGGCGTGACGCGGGCCTCGTTGGAGTTTGGCAACAGGGATTGTAGAACTCCGTGTGCCAGATCCACGGTTACTTCGGAACGTGTGAGAGAGGCATACGCGGCCACACGTATGAGGGCGCCCTCGAGCTCGCGGATGTTGGTCTGGATTCGGGTGGCGATGAAGGACATGACCTCGGACGGCATGGGCAGGTGGTCGGTCTCGGCTTTGCGCTGCAAGATGGCGAGCCGGGTCTCGAGGTCGGGGGGCTGGATGTCGGTGATCAGGCCCCACTCAAAGCGGGTACGGAGGCGCTCTTCGAGGGTGGCGATGCGCTTGGGAGGCCGGTCTGAGGAGATCACGATCTGGTTCTTTGGGTGAAGCGCGTTGAAGGTGTGGAAGAACTCTTCCTGGGTGCGTTCCTTGCCCTCGAGGAATTGGATGTCGTCCATCAGCAAAAGGTCGGCGGCGCGATAACGGCGGTGGAAATCAGGAATGGTGCGGCGCTGCAGAGCGAGGATGAACTCGTTCATGAACTGCTCGGTGGAGACATACCGAGTGACGATGCCCGGATGGCATTCGCGCACGTAGCGCCCGATGGCTTGCAGGAGGTGAGTCTTCCCCAGTCCGGCGCCGCCGTAGACGAAAAGGGGGTTATACGCCTGGCCCGGTGCTTCGGCAACGGCAAGGGCCGCCGCGTGGGCGAACCGATTTGACGAACCGATTACGAACGCGTCGAAGTTGTACTTGGGGT
>JACDBF010000440.1 GCA_013695055.1 Actinomycetota bacterium | reverse complement strand
GTTCCTCGATGATGCGACCGAACGGGTGGGCGAGGCCTTGGACCGGCTCGACGACAACGCTGCGACCGACTGGGGGGCCATCAAGAAGGCGTGCCGGAAGTCGCTCGGCGAGTTCGTATGGCGTGAGACTCGCCGCCGGCCCATGATCCTGCCGCTGGTCAGCGAGATCTGAGTCGCCCGCCTTTCTTGCCGAGTGGGTGTCAGATGGCGCATGCCGCCACTCACCACCCACTCGGCGCAGAGGTCGCCCGCCGCCCTCTTTCTCTTGCTACAGTTGTTGCTAGTGTGCCTGATGTGACGCACCGGCGACAGGGAGAGGAATGAGTGGCGACCCGAGCACGACGTAAGCGGGCCCCCGCGCGGCGAAAGACCGCCGCCCGGCGACCCGCTTCCAGGGCGCGCCGGAGACCGGCCCGAAGAAAGCCCGCCCCGCGCCGCGCCGCTCTTTCGTCGGTCGCTCAGGCCGGAGCCTCCGCGGCCCGCATGGGCGCGGCTGCCGCTCGCTGGTCCCTGGTGCACGTGTGGTGCGCCCCGGCGGAGGTATGGGGAGTTGGCGTCGTCCTAGTCGGTGTCTTGGCCGGGGTGTCCATGTACTCCGAGGGGGCGGGGCCGGTGGGGGGCGCACTCCGCTTCGTCTTCACCCTCGGCTTCGGGCGCCTTGCCGTCCTCGGCCCACCCTTGCTCGTGGCCGTGGGAGTCCTTCTCGCGCTCGAGCGCACCCGCGCGCACGTCGGGCGGGTGCTGGTGGGGGGCGGGCTGTCCACGCTTGCCCTTGCAGGCATGCGACATCTGGCGCGCGCCAACCCACTGGTGTCGGCTCCCCTATCCCGGCTGAGGGCCGCGGGTGGCGTATTCGGCGCTTTGGCCGCGCGCCCCGTCTCGGACGTGATCGGCCCCGCGTTTAGCTGGCTGCTCCTGATCGTGGTGGCCCTGCTCGGCCTCATGATCGTGACGCGCACTCCAGTGGCGCGCGTGACGGGATGGTTGCGGCGGGCGGGCTCGGGAACGATCGCCTTCGCCGTCGCCCTCGGGGCCGGCCGGCTCGGAGCGTCCGAGACGGACGCGGCCTACGAGGACGAAGACGAGGTCGAGGATGAAGATGAAGATGAAGAGGCCTACGAGGACGAGCTCGATGAGGATGAGGACGACGAGCACTGGGATGGGGACGATGAAGCCCCAGAGGACGAGATCGCGGAGGACGTAGAGGAGACCGCCCCTGCGAGAGCCAAGCAGCTGGCAATGCCGGTCGCCGCCTCGACCTCCTACAAGCTCCCGCCGCTCGAGCTTCTCGCGCGTGGAGGAGCGCGCGAGGTTTCCAAGCGCGCCATCGACGAGATGACCGATGTGGTCGAAGCTACCTTCGAGGAATTCAATGTCGACGCTTCGGTCACCGGTTACACGGCCGGGCCCAGCGTCACTCGCTTCGAGATAGAGCTTGGGCCGGGCGTCAAGGTGAATCGCGTGCTCTCGCTCGCGAACGAGATCAAGTACGCGCTCGCGTCGGGCGAGCTTCGCTTCTTGGCCCCGATACCCGGCCGCTCCGCGATTGGGGTAGAGGTGCCGAACCAGACACGCCAGCTCGTCACGTTGGGAGACGTCCTGCACTCGGCGGAGGCGCAGCGCAGCACCCATCCTCTAGCGGTCGCCCTCGGCTCGGACATCTCGGGCGAGCTCGTCCTCGCAAACTTGACCGAGATGCCCCACTTGCTCATCGCGGGTGCGACCAACTCGGGCAAGTCATCGTGCATCAACTCGATGATCACGTCGATCCTCATGCGCGCGCGCCCCGATCAGGTCCGGCTCATTCTCATAGACCCAAAGCGCGTGGAGCTGACGCACTTTGCCGGCGTCCCTCATCTGCTTACCCCGGTGGTCACCGCTCCCAAGAAGGCGGCTTCGGCGCTCAACTGGGTGGTGCGCGAGATGGAGATGCGCTATGAAGTCCTCGCTCACTTCGGCATGCGAAATCTCGAGCTGTACAACGACGCGGTCGAGCGCGGCGGAATGGTCAAGCGCAGCGACGACGAGCCCGATCCGCAGCCGTTCCCTTACATACTCGTGGTGGTCGATGAGCTCTCCGATCTCATGATGGTCGCTCCACGCGATGTCGAAAGCGCGATTTGCCGCATAGCTCAGATGGCGCGAGCCGTCGGCATCCACTTGATAGTCGCGACGCAGAGGCCTTCAGTCGATGTCGTCACCGGCTTGATCAAGGCGAATGTCCCCTCCCGCCTCGCCTTTAGCGTCGCCTCCCAGCAAGACTCGCGCGTGATACTCGACCAAGGCGGCGCCGACAAGCTGATCGGCCATGGCGACATGCTGTTCTTGCACGCGAATTCCTCAAAGCCCCGGCGAGTCCAAGGCTCGTGGGTAACGGAGAAGGAGATCGCCGCCGCAGTCGGGCATACTCGCCGGCAGGCGCAACCGAGCTACGCG
>JACDBF010000432.1 GCA_013695055.1 Actinomycetota bacterium | reverse complement strand
GCTCGGGCGCGTTGACCTTGACCACTATCTTGGATTCGAAGTCCCGGCCGGCGTTCATGTCCATATACGTGTGCGTTACGCGCGCAAAACAGTAAGTGCACGCATGCGAGCAGCCTCGGTAGGGATTGATCGTCCATTTGAACGGGAGGTAGGTCCCGGGGACGTGATTGACGATCGACTTGGCCTCGACCTCGATGAACTCGATGCCCCGGAAGTGCGGGGTATCGAAGGTGCGGCGGCGAAGCTCGAACAGCTGCTCACTCTTCATAACCCCCAGCATAGAACGTATGTTCGATAGAGGGGGACGCCGCGTGCGTCTCGAGGGGACCATCGCGGGCGCCGGCTTTGCGTCCGGCGACCGCTTCGTTGCCGGCCTTCTTGCGGCCCCTCGTCGGGGATAGGGTCATCGACGGCACCGCCGGAGTGCCGGGCTACGGCGTCGCCCCATCGGGAGTCAGGGAGTGGTACTGCATCGACGCTACCGTCCGGTGACGTCCGGGCGGACCGAGTCTCGAGGGTAAAGATTCTCGGGCTCCTCTCACGCGGCTCGATCCATCGGCCCGCTTCGGTTTCAGTGAAAATTCCCCTCGAGGCCGGCCCCGATCCGGTGCGCGCCTCTCCTAGAGGGGGCCGAAGGCTTCCTTCCGTTCGGATAGCACGCTCATATTCGCGGCGCGCGCCGGCGTTGTTTGGAATCGCACCCGTCCGTGGGGCAATGCCTCTCCCCTTGGACTCGCGCCCTTTTATCCACAGGGTCGCCGTAATGGCGCCGAAGGTGTTGAAGACGAGGTCCCAGCCCGTATTTTCGTAGCCGCCGACGTTCGTGCTGTCGGACACGCGCGTGACCGCGAACTCGAGCACCTCGTTTGCGGCGCCTACACCCATGCCCATGAGCGCGATGAGAAAGTAAAGGCAGCCCGTCATCTTGCGCTCGGCCCGGATCCACGGCCGCAAACCCTGCCACGCGGCCAGTGTCGCAAAGCCGAAGCCGAAAGCATGCACGGCCTGATCGAATCTGAGCACGACCGGGATCAGCTGAAAGCCGTAGAGCACTTCCCCATCGACGTGAACGAGACCGCCCGCCATATGGAGCAGGCCCCAAATCGATAGACCCCAGAGAACGGCCGGAGCGATCTCAACGTGTGCGTACACGACGACCATGCCGAAGAAGGCGAGCGAGATCGCAACCAGGTAGACGACTCCTTCGGTATTACCGGCAGCGATTGCAACCGCCGAGAATCCGATCAGGTAAGCGAGCGCAAACCCCGCCAGAGCCGGATGGTCACGCGCAAGAGCGGGGGCCGGAGTCATCCTTCGGGAAGAGGGCGCGCAGGGCGCAGGTAGGGGACGGCCTCCACCGCCGCGATAGAGGCCAATATCAGCAGCGCGCCCAGCCACCCTAGAAGAGAGAGGCTCTCGTCCTTCAGGAGATAGGCGAACAGGCCCGCGAACGCGGGCTCACTTGCAAGGATGAGCGCGGTCCTCGCCGGAGGAGCATGGCGCTGCGCATAGGTCTGCACGAAAAATCCCAGGGCGCTGGCGACGATCGACGTGACCGCCAGCGCGCTCCACACCGTTGCGGAAGACGGAATCTCGAGATCACCAACCAGCGCAGCGACCACAAACGGCACCACGCCGCAGACCGCGAGCTGGACCGCAAGCAGGGCTCCGACATCGTGCTTGGCGACGGCTCGGTCGGTCGCGAGAATATGGAACGCGAAGGAGCACGCGGTTACGAGCACGAGGCCGTCGCCGGCGAGATGTAGCTTGCCGCCGGTGCCGGACAACAGAAAGAGACCGGCCGCCGATATCAGAGCCGCGGTCCACGCCACCACACCCGCTCTCTGGCCCAAGATCACAGCGCCGAAGATCGGAGTCAGCACGACGAAGAGTCCGGTTATAAAGCCTGTGTTGGAGGCGGTCGTACGTTCGAGTCCAAAGGTTTGGAAAACGTAGCCAACCATCAAGAACGTTCCCATGGCGATTCCCGCTCGGCGTCCATCGCGCGACAAACGTTTGAGCTCGCGTCGAAAGATGACTCCAACGAGCGCAGCCGCCGTGAGGAACCGATAGGCGAGGAAGGTCAAGACGGGGATGACGGCAAGGGCATCTTGCACCATGACAAAGGTGAGACCCCAGACCGCAGCGATGCCGATGAGAGCCAGCTGGGCGAGCGCTCCCCGCTCGATGGATCGCATGGCGGACACGGTAAACGGCCGCGGCGCCGCTTAGGAGCCGTTAATTCTGGGGGAAGCCGAGGTTCACGCCGCGTTGCTCGGGATCGGGCCAGCGAGACGTCACCGTCTTCTGGCGCGTGTAGAACTTCACGCCTTCGCCACCGTGGACGTGCGTGTCTCCAAACAACGAGTCTTTCCAGCCACCGAACGAGTAGAACGCCATCGGCACTGGGATGGGAACGTTGATGCCGACCATGCCGACCTCGACCTCGCGCTGAAACTTGCGCGCGGCACCTCCGTCGTTGGTGAAGATGGCCGTGCCGTTGCCATACCGGTTCGAGTTGACGATCTGGATGGCCTCGTCGTAGGTGCTCGCCCGCAGCATCACGAGCACCGGTCCGAAGATCTCGTCCTTGTAAACGGACATCTCGGTGGTCACCTCGTCGAAGAGACAGGGGCCGAGAAAGAACCCGTTCTCATGACCATCGACCTTCATCTCGCGGTTGTCGATCACGAGATCGGCTCCTTCGGATAAGCCGGTTTCTATGTAAGACGCGACCTTGTCGCGATGCCGTCCGGTGACCAGCGGGCCCATCTCGGAGGCCGGGTCGGAACCGGGCCCGACCTCGAGGGAGTCCACTCGTTCCCTTACGCGGTCGATCAGCTCATCGCCGGCCGCGCCCACGGCCACGACCGCGGAGATCGCCATGCAGCGCTGTCCCGCCGATCCATAGGCCGCTCCGACGATCGAGTCGGCGGCGAGGTCGAGGTCGGCGTCCGGCAACACGACCATGTGGTTCTTCGCGCCACCGAGCGCCTGCACACGTTTTCCATTGCGCGCCGCCGTCTCGTAGATGTAGCGAGCTACCGGCGTAGAGCCGACCGAGCTGATCGCCGAGACATCCGGGTGCTCGAGCAAGCCGTCGACGGCCACCTTGTCGCCGTGAACGACGTTGAAGACGCCCGCAGGTAGACCTGCCTCGGCCCACAGCTCGCCGATGAAGTTGGATGGTGAGGGGTCTTTCTCGGAAGGTTTCAAGATGAAGGTGTTTCCACACGCGATAGCGATAGGAAACATCCACATCGGAACCATCACCGGGAAGTTGAAAGGCGTTATGCCTGCCACGACGCCGACCGGCTGCCTGATCGAGTAGCTGTCGACGCGCGAGGAGACGTTCTCGGAGAACTCACCCTTCAGCAAATGCGGAATTCCGCAGGCGAACTCGACTACCTCCTGGCCGCGCGCCACTTCTCCGGCCGCGTCGCCGACTACCTTGCCATGCTCGGAGGTGATGATCCTGCCCAGCTCTTGCTTGTTCTTTTCGACGAGCTCACGAAACGCGAACATGATGCGGGCCTTGTGAGCGAGCGGCACGTCGGCCCACTCCGGCAACGCCCTCTTGGCCGCTGCAACGGCGCGGTCGACCGTGCCAGGCGTCGCGTACGCCACTTGAGCTTGAGTCTCACCCGTGGCCGGATCGTAGACATCGCCTGCACGTTCGGGCTTGTCCTCGACCGGGCGGCCGTCGATCCAGTGATTGATCAGCTTCATCGAGCCTCTTCGGACACTATGGCAATAGCTCGAGAGAGTGCCTCAAAACCATCGTCGGCTTGCTCGAGCGTGAGGCTCAGCGGGGGGGCCATGCGTACGACGTTGCCGTAGAGTCCCCCCTTGCCGATGAGCAGGCCCCCCTTTCTCGCTTGCTCCATGACTTTTCCGGCGGCGCCGGCATCGGGCTCCTTACCCCCCGGAACTACGAGCTCGACGCCAAGCATCAAGCCCTTGCCCCTCACGTCACCGATCATGGGGTGCTTCTCGGCCAGCTCACGCAGGCGGACGAACAGATGCTCGCCGACCTTGCGGGCATTTGTTTGGAGATCGTTGTCGAGCAGGTAATTGAGGTTCGCAAGGGCCCCTGCGGTCGACAAGGGATTGCCGCCAAAGGTTGAGATCGAGTTGGCGTGGACCGAATCCATGATGTCGGCGCGCGCCACCACACCTCCGAGCGCCAGCCCATTGCCGATTCCCTTGGCGAACGTCATGATGTCGGGCCTCACATCGTGGGCCTCGATTCCCCAGAAGTGATCACCCGTCCGGCCCCAGCCCGTCTGCACCTCATCGGAGATGAGGAGAATCCCGTACTCGTCGAGCACCTCCTTCAAGGCCGCGAAGAAGCCGTCGGGGGGAGTGGCGAAACCGCCCACGCCCTGGATCGGCTCGGCGATCATGCAAGCGACGTCACCCGATGTAGTGGTCTCGATGATGTTTCGCAAGTCGTCGGCGCACGCTTTTATGAAGTCGCTGTCTGAGAGATGGCCGAACGGACTCCGATACCGGTAGCCGTTTTGCACGTAGCTAACGTTGACCGGCGACAGGCTCGACGCCGACCATCCTCGGTTCCCGGTGACGGCGACGGCCGCAAACGAGCGGCCGTGGTAGCTATTCCGCAGGGCGATCACCTGGTTGGAGCGCCGGTAGGTGGTCGCGAGGAGCATCGCCGCTTCATTGGCCTCGGTCCCGGAGCACACGAAGAAGGCGCGGGCATCATCGACCGGAGAGAGCTCGATGATCTTCTCGGCGAGCTCTATCGCCGGCTCGATGAGATACAGGGTCGAGCTGTGAAGAATGCGCGCAGCCTGCTCGTTGATAGCGTCCACGACCTCTGGGACGCTGTGGCCGGTCATCGTCGTTAGGATCCCGCCAAAGAAGTCAAGATACTTCTCGCCGTCCGAGCCCCACACGTAGCAACCCTCACCTCGATCGAGGGCCAGGGGCTCGTCGTAGTAGAGCGCGAGCCACGACGGCATCACGGCCTTGTGCCTGTCCAACAACGAGCGCTCTTCGCTCATGATCTCACCTCACTATTAGGACGTGGCCACAGGCTAATCGACCATACGCAGGGGCCCGATTGCCCGATCATCCAACGTGGCGGGGCCGGATTGTCCGGTCCATCTAACAATGCCAAGGGAATGCAATTGTCTTTAGGCAGGGGCATCGAATCTAGTTCCTGGGATTGGCTCTTAGAAGCGCTTCTCGGATCCGCTCTCCTTCCCCGGGGGGCATCCAACGCGCGATCGATCCTGCGATGGCCTCTGCGGTGATCTCCCGGCCCGCGGCTCTCAAGCCGAGAACCGTCTTGTAGACGAACCCCCTATAGGGGCCCGGGACGGTGACGCCGGCGACGGCTCCCGTGCGGGACCACTCGTCCTCCAGCTCCGCGAGGTTGGGAGCTTGCCACCAGGCCCCCGGCTCTTGCGCGTCGATCTCACCCGCCTCCAGCGGCGCGACGCCGGCCCGTTTGGCTTCAGCATCGACTCCCTTTGTCCTCAGCGGAACTACATTGACCGGCTTCGATCCCTGCCTGCGCCATGTGGGCGGATCGTGATAGTCGGGTTCGTAGCGAAGGCGGAGCTCGCCCAGTCGCGCGACATCCGCCTCGGTTGTCACCAGCACGAGCCGGAGAGTGCGGTTCTCGTCGTCGGGAAGGTTTCCCGAGCTCCGGTAGTCGATCGCCTCCTCGACGCTCAAGCGGAGCGCGTTGGACGGTGGCAGATCGTCCTCCCCCTCGGAGCGCCATCGCTTCAGCTCGATCTCGAGATCGCCGGTGCTCATCAGATACCAGCCCTCGGTTACGCGTGAGCCAGTGTTGTGTCGCGCGCTCACGCGTTCGCGCGCGCCGCGGCCGGGGGCCGGGCGCGAAGGAACCCGGAGAACATCAGCGAAACGCCGGCGAGGAGGCCGAGCGCAAACGGGAGCCCCCGCCCATAGAAGGCAAAGCCGCTCCCCAGGGCCACGACGATCGTGCCTCCCGCTATCAGCAGGTTGGCGCCGACCAGCCGCGCTAGATGCGCGTGCTTTTGATGCGCCAGATTCCATGCCGACCACAGCGCTCCTCCTACGACTACGAAGAAGCCGGCGAACGAGCAGACGCGCGCCAGCAGACGAATGCCTTCACTCATCACTTGGGAGCCGGCCGGAATCCCCTCGGTGGCAAAGGCTTCAACGGCTCCCGGTTGGAGCTCGGAGGCGAACACGAGCACGCTTGCAGCCACGGTCACCAGAGCCACCACAACCCCACACCACGCCCCGGCTCTCCTGCCGGCAAGCAGGTAGACGGTCCCCAGGCCGAGAACCGGAACGTTGACGACGGCGCCGAAGAGATAATAGACGCGGAACCACGAGGCGGTCCAGGCGCCGAGCATGCCGGCGGCCGCCGCCAGAGACGCGAGACCGAACATCGTCAACGCGATGGCCCACGCCA
>JACDBF010000363.1 GCA_013695055.1 Actinomycetota bacterium | reverse complement strand
TCGGAACCGCGTTCTTAGTCGCGATCGTCATCGGGTCGGGCATCGCCGGCGATCGCCTGTCGGACTCGATCGGCCTTGCGCTCCTGATTAATGCGTTCGCCACCGGAGCGGGGCTGGGCGCGCTGATCCTCGCGTTCGGTCCGGCGTCGGGAGCGCACTTCAACCCGGCAGTCAGTGTCGGTGAATGCATCCTGGGAACCATGACCTGGAGCGAGGTCGGGACGTATGCAAGCGCGCAGGTGGCAGGGGGAGTGGTCGGCGCGGTGGCAGCCGAGGCGATGTTCGGGGAGTCGATCCTTAGCATCTCGTCCACCGACCGGCTCGAACCCGGCCTGCTCCTAGCGGAGTCGATCGCGACCGCGGGGTTGTTGATCGTCATCCTCGGCTGCGTGCGCGGTCGCCGGCCGGCGAGCACTGTCGCTCTTGCGGTCGGCGGGTACATCGCCTCGGCCTACTTCTTCACCGCTTCAACGTCGTTCGCCAATCCGGCGGTAACCATTGCGCGCGTCTTCACCGATACCTTCGCCGGAATAGCGCCTCAGGCGGCGATCGCATTCGTTCCCATCCAGCTCATCGCCGCCGTAGTCACGGTGCTGTTCATGCGCTGGCTCTATCCGTCGCTTACGTCGTCCGAAGGGCGCATCGTAGTGTCCGAGCTAGAGGAACGGGAGGTCGCATCGTGAACGCCCAGAGGGAGTTCGGCTCGCGCAACGAGATGGTTGTTCGCGTATGTAACCAACTGGCCAAGGAGTTCACCGGCTTCTTCACGCCCGAAACCGTCCGACGTTTCGTGTCAGACTCGTTCGGTGCGTTTGCCGACGCGAAAGTGCAGTCATTCGTTCCGCTATTCATCCACAGGTTCGCGAGGGAGCGGCTGAAGGCGGTCGCCCAGGCGGATGGAGTGATCGTGAAAGAGGTCCCCGAGGTGCTGTTCGTTTGTGTGCACAACGCCGGCCGGTCGCAGATGGCCGCAGCACTGCTCGACCGTGCCGCCGGCGGGAGGGTCCACGTTCGCTCGGCGGGCTCCACACCGGCGAATGAGATCCATGCGGGAGTTCGCGAAGTGATGGCCGAGATCGAAATCGATATGTCACAAGAGTTCCCCAAGCCGCTTACCGACGAGGTCGTACGCGCAGCGGACGTCGTGATCACAATGGGTTGTGGTGATGCCTGTCCCGTCTATCCCGGCAAGAGATACCTCGACTGGGACCTAGCGGACCCGGCGAACAAGCCCATCGACGAGGTCCGGCCGATCCGAGACGAGATCGACCGCCGCGTCCGGGCCCTATTGGAAGATCTCGCTCCGGCTACAGCCTGATTGACCGGGTCGGAGCCCCCCTGTGGAGCTGGCCCGCAAAGCAGTCCTCGTACATATGTTGTTGTGAGACGAGGTGGATGCGGCCGGGGTCTAGGTAAAGATCTCCAACTCCGAGCACGACGCGAGACGGTCGAAGTCGTCGTCGGCGTGAAGGATCGGGACACCGTCTCTCACGCAGGGAGCCGCGATCAGACAGTCCAGCGTCTTCCGGATCGTGAGACCCGTCCGCCGGGCTTTTCTATATAACTCGGCTGCCCGGGCGAAGTCGTCGATGTCTTCGAGCCGGAGTATGGGAAAAGCGCGGAGGTGTCTCTCCACCCGGCGCGCGTCGCGCTCGTGACGGAAACCCTGCAGGATCTCGGTGAAGATCACGTCCGTTAGGGCGAGCGGGGCACCGTCCTCGAGCAGTTCAACGCAACGAGATGCTTGAGGCGAGTCGCTATCGTTGAGGACGTCGATCCAGACGCTGGTGTCGATTACGATCACGCTCTACCGGACCGGCTCACCTCGAGGTCGCCTTCCCATCGGACCTTTCCCCTCAACCTGAGCAGGTCGAGCCGCCGGTAGCGGGCCACAAGCTCCCGCAACGCAAGGTCGACTGCCTCACGCTTGGTCTTGGCGCCGGTAAGCAGTTGGACCTCTTTCAGCACGTCATCATCGATATCGATGTTGGTTCTCATACACCAGATCATACACCATATGGGACCGAGGGTTACACCATCCTCACGAAGCAGCCAGGCCCCGCGTCACCGACGGCGCTGGCGAGAAATCTGTATGTCCATTCTTCCGCGAACTTGCGCGAGTCGGCGAATGTCACCTGGATCTCTGGGTAGCGCGCATTCAGCCTCGACAGCACATCCGCGATCCATCCGGGATCGACGTGCTGAAGGCGGAACAGCTCCGAGTAGCGCCCCTCGACTACGACCGCCGCCAGAGGCATCTCTCCGAGCCGCTGCATCTGGAACGAGAGCGTCCCGTCCGAAAGGCAGGTGACGAAGTTCTCGAGGGTCTTCCGCTCGACGACCGCGATCGGGCGTACCGGGTCACCTACGGCGTAGTCTCCTGCCGCAAGCGCCGCGCGGTGAGTGTCTACGGCGCGACCGGGAAACCGGAACGGATATCGCTCTCGCGTGTCCACCACGATCGTGAAGCCGGAGATGAGGCGCCCGCGCGGTACTCGTGCGCCGGGATTCGCGGTTCGAGCCGTCTTTTGCGTCTGCCAGAAGATCGCAGGCCGGCCGCGCACTTCCGTGAAGACGAATTGCGAGCGCGCCAGTTGGGGCCGATCGAGGACCAGGTCTATGGCGGCTCCCCGACGTCGACAGGACTTCACCGGGACCCGTTCGAGGATCTCCGGATGACTGGGCCAACCCTCGTTCAGCGGGTGGCAGTAGACGCGAGAGGCCCGCGGCCAGGACTCTCTGGCCTTGAGGACTAACCCACCGTCGATGGGGACCGCCAGGAGGAAGGGGAGCTTGCTTTCCTCGTCCGGATTTTGAGCAACGACGAAAATGTTTTCTGGCGACACGCCCCCATTCTGGTTCAGCTTGACCGAGAGCATCTGCTTACCGGCGAAATCACCGCTAGATGCTGATAATTGAGGAGGGTCTGCTCCATGGGGCACCTGCTCTTTCGAGACCTTATTCGAGGGGTACCTGCAGCTAGACTGCTGTTCCCTTGGGGCGGTAGCTCAGTTGGTAGAGCACCTGCTTTGCAAGCAGGAAGTCGTCGGTTCGAGTCCGATCCGCTCCACACACGATCCGGCTCCACGCATGCATGACCTGCGACAACGGGAGCAGGATCCTGACACTGCGCGAATCGCGTCAGCTCTGATACGGCGGTCGCAACCTTTTGAACATGGGGAAGTGCCTGACGTTGCTCGTCGCCAGATCGGCTCCAAGCTGGTCGGCAGTCGCCGCAACAATGAGGTCAGGACTGCTGATCCCCGGATGGCGTTTCCTCCATTTGCGCTCGAGCTCCCCGGCCCGCCGCGCAATCGGCTCGTCAAGTGCGACCCAACGAAGCTGCTGGAAGAGGCGCTCCGTGGGCACTCGCTCAACACTGCGCAAGCCGCGGATCACCTCAACGCGCGTAATCTCACTGCATGCAGGCACGTCCTCGAGCCTCTCGACATAGTCGACCGCGCCAGACAGTCCGCGAAGGATGTCGATGATTACGGAAGTGTCGATGACGGTGCTCATTCGCGCCGGCGGCGCTCGATCTCTTCCTGACGGCGCACGTCCACGGCCCGCAGCGCCTCAACGTATCTCTTCCCATCGGGCAAGTAATCGGCACTTCCCGCCGCGGCGCGTACGGCGGCCCTAAATCGGTCGAGGCGAAGGCGCTCGTCCGGCCGGCCTTTGAGGTAGGCGTCGATTGCTTCTCTGATCAGAGTCGACTTCGTCACGCGGGCGGCGGCAGCGCGCTTTGTTAGCGATTCGTCCTGCTCCTCATCGACATGGATCTGCGTTCTCTTCATGCGAGCTACGGAGCTGCTGTATCGACCCGGCCCCCTCTTACGAAGCCGGCCCCCTCCACACGACATGCTTCGGTGACGGATCGCCGTGTCCCGTGGTCGAAGTAAGAAGGCATCGTTCGATGCCGAATTCGAAGAGATGATGCTCCGAAAAGTACGGGGGCCGGGTCTTCATCTTGCGCTCGTCGAGGAATTGGGTCTCAAGGCGCCGCAGCAGCAGTTCGTCGTTGTGGATCGGACGCGCTGTGCCGGTGACGTAGAAGGCGTCTTCGTTATCTTCGACGGGAAAGCAATGCAGAGCGTAGCGTCCGTCGCGATGGAGGTCATCGCGCTTCGGCGATGGGACGAGAAATGCGAATAGACCCTCCGGTGTGAGGAGCGGACACATTGGATGCACGCGCGGGCCGCCATCGCGCCGAACCGACGCCAAGAACGCGAGCCCGACTCCGTACTGATACAGAAGCCGCTGCCCCGCGTCCGCGAGATCGGGGCGGGCCTCTCGGAACTGACGCCACGACATCATCGAGCACTCTCCTGTGTGCGAACTTTATGCGGACCGGCGTGACTCACCGGCCGTCAAGCACTGCTCCGGCGCCCGCCGTGCGCTTCTCTGAACCACAACGAGACATGTGTCGGTTGCACGACATCCCTTATCACCGCGATGAGCTCGGCGGTGACGGCTTCGAGATGGACCTCGCTCTAAGCCTGGCCGAGAAGGTTTCCAAGGTCTGCTCGGCGTCGTACTTACGACGGTAGAAGCGGCGGTCGATGAAAGCCTGGATGCGACCGCGGGCCGGTCGGAACATCGCCGCAACCGCGAGTGTCGACGCAGCGACGGCAAGGTTATTGGTCTGCTGGTCCGATACCGTCCGCAACAATCCACCGACACCGACCACCCCAACGACGTACGCGGACGCCAATGCAGCCGTGAGCGCGCCGTAAACGAGGGCGCGATTGATGATGAGGTCGATGTCGTAAAGGCGATGACGCAGAATGGCGACGCCTACGGCCGCGGGTATGAGCACGAACGAGTAGATCGCGACCCACTGAAGGACGTTGAGCCATAAAGGATTGCCCTTCCCGGACCACGGCGTGTCCTGGGAAAGACTGAAGGCCATCGCGAACAAGTAGATCGTGGCGGTCACGCCGGCTCCCGAGGCGAGCCATTTCAGCTGTAGACGCTCGCGTCCACGCGAACGGCGGAAGCGCCAGATCAGGCTCGAAGCGCAGCCCAGCATGCACAAGGGGAGCAGGGGGAGCAGGGCACCGGTAAACGGACGGAGCGCGTCGAGGCCGAGGGGATTGGGGATGTTAGGGAGGGAGGGATTGCTCGCGACCTCGGCGAGGGAATCGGGCGTGACCGGGATGAGGATCGACAAGGCGGTCAGCGCGAAGACCGACAGCCACGCAAGCGGCCTCCAGCGCGGAGACGGGAGCCGGCCATCCGGGAACAAAAGGATGACGAAGGTTCCGATCAACCCAACCCCGGGGACCCACGACGACGAAGCAAGGACGGCAACTAGGTCGGGTCGCGGCACCGACCCGGGATTGGTAACGAAGCCGTAGTGGACGTAGCTGTCGATCACGCCGCCCAGCTCCCACACCAGCCCGATAGCCAGCAGGATCCAGCCGATCGGGTTGCGAGGCTGGCGAGAAGCGATGAGGACTCCGACCATGGGGAATGAGAACATCGCGATAAGGAACAGGCTCTCACTCGCTATCTCTCCCCAAGATGGGGCGCCCTCGCCGGTTCGGAGCAGGATGAAAGAGAGCAGACTGATCGCCAAGCAAAGGGCGACGAATGAGAAGGTTACCCACGCCAGGCGAGCGGAAGTTGGGGGCCTCGAGGGCGATTGGGTAGTCATTTCCCCCTTCTGCACCGCCGCCGTCTTGGAAGCGTTACGGGGAAGCGGCCAGTTGCGGTTCCTCAAGGTTGATGCTTCTCAGAATTGGGCAGGACGGGGGAATGAGCGAAACGAGAGACAAGCAAAGCGCAGACGAACCGGGAAAGAAGAAAGACGACCCGCAGCGTCCACTGGTGCACGAGGGGGCAAGCGCGGACCGCCACCACGACTCGAACGAGGGGGCGGACGACAAGGTGGAGGTCGTCGAGCCCGACGGCTCATCTTCTCCGCGTAACCGAGATGATAGGGAGACGAGCCGTGGGCGCGGGTGACTTTGCGCTTCGCGGCATACATCTCCTGTCCGGCCGGTAGATCCTGAGGGTCAAGCTACGCCTACGGGACGGTCGGCGAGGTCCGATCATCCAAGGGCGACTTTCAGGGCGTGGCGCCCACGGGCCAGCGCATCGAGGCGCGCGGCATGCAGATCGGCCGTTTTGAGAACGGCAAGATCGTCGAGCGTTGGGGCAGCACGGATGAGCTGGGCATCATGCGCCAGCTAGGTGCGGCGCCGCAGCCCGCATAAGCGGCCGTGACACCCCGTGGAGCCTGAGAAGCGCCGAGCGGGAGGAAGGGTCTGAAGCCCGAGCTTCAGGCAGGCTCGCTCAGGGCGGCCTCGGCCCCTTTGAGCGCTCGCTCGAACGACAGGCCCCCGGGCTTCGCTCTGGGCATGTAGCCGCCATAGATGGCATGCCCGGCCCGAAGCCAGAAACAGTCGACGACCGGCATTCCGGCGTCGGAAAGCCACCGCAGCTGATCTACCAAAACCGACGGCTTGTCCACGGGGTCGGGATGGCGGAAGAGGTTCCACTCGGCGTTCACGAACTGCTCGAAACGCCTATCGCCGCCGTCCAGGGCGAGCGCTGCGGCCCGGGCCTCGGCGTCCCAGGTGGCGGCGAACAGCTCCCGGCCCTCGGCCCTCTGCGGGTGCACGAGGTCGGCGATCAACAACGCCCCGCCCTCGGACACCCGCGCGCAAACCTCGCCGTAGAGAGCGCGCTTCTGGGAATCGTCGAGGTGATGGAGCACCAGCGAGGACAGCACGCACTCACAGCCGTCCAGCGCGCTCAGCCACTCGGTCGAGGTCAACTCGAAGTGCTCGACACGCGCCCGGCCCCCGAAGCGCGCCAGGCGAAGGGCCGCGGCCGAGCGCATGGACGCCGAGCCGTTGAGGGCAAGGCCGCTTGCGCGCGGGAAGCACTCCAGAAGCGTGGCGCTGAGAGCCCCCGCCCCCGCTCCAATCTCGACGAATCCGAACTCGTCGTTCGCTGCGAATGGGATCAGGCAGGCGAGGACCGCCAGCTGCTCGCTCCGTGCGGGAACCGCGAGAGGAGCGATCGCTCGATAAGTCTCGCTGTCCGCCTCACCCCAGGCGGGGCGCGAGGCCTGGTCGCTGGGCGGACGCTGGGGGCCGGCGGGATCCATCGGGAAGCAACCTAGCGTTTCCGTAAAGGCGTATTGCCGCACTCCGCTGAGAGTGCTATAACCCTCCAACGAGAGTGTCGTGACCCGACGGACAGGAGTGACGCGAGACATGAGCACCGGCCGGCCCCTGGCGCCCGAAACTACCCACGGGCCCTCCGCCACCGCGGAGGCCACGCCCGCGCCCGCGCCCACGAACCCCGCAAGACCATCTACGAGCGCCACGATGTCTGTGCCCCAGCGCACTGTCCGAGCGGCGTGGTGGACGGTCAGGTTCCTCGCCGCGCTGTTCTTCTTCATCGGCGCCCTTCAGCTCATGAAGACGGGCGCGGCCGGCCTCGA
>JACDBF010000324.1 GCA_013695055.1 Actinomycetota bacterium | reverse complement strand
TTGCCGATCCTCAAAGCGGTTTCGGCATCGATCAGCGCATCGTCGCTTCGATTGCTCGCCAGATTGCAGAAGCCAAGGAGCTTGGCACAGAGCTCGGAATCGTGGTCGGGGGAGGCAACATCATTCGCGGCCTCTCCGCGTCCGCACAGGGCGCGGCGCGAACGACGGCAGACTACATGGGCATGCTCGCGACGGTGATCAACTCGCTCGCCATGCAAGATGCCCTTGAGAAGGAGGGCGTGCAGACGCGCGTGCAAACCGCCATCTGGATGCAGGAGATCGCGGAGCCATATATCAGGAGGCGCGCGATGCGCCATCTCGAGAAAGGCCGGGTCGTGATCTTCGCAGGCGGCACGGGAAATCCGTACTTCTCGACAGATACGAGCGCAGCGCTGAGGGCGCTGGAGATCGACGCCGAAGCCATTCTCAAGGGAACGCGCGTCGACGGCGTATACGACTCGGACCCCTTGGTCAACGAGGACGCGAATATGTTCGACACGGTCGGCTACATAGAGGTCCTCAATCGCGGGCTCAAGGTCATGGATTCGACCGCGATCTCCTTATGCATGGACAACGGCTTGCCTATCATCGTCTTCAACCTCAAGGCCGGCAACATCGTTCGGTTGCTGTCGGGTGAAGAGGTGGGAACGCTGGTTCATTCCCAAAACGGAGCATAGGAGGCGCAATGGCTGACGATATCGGGACGGTCTTCAGGGAGGCCGAGAGCAAGATGAAAAAGGCTGTCTCGGTGAACCTCGAGGATCTCGCGACGATCAGGTCGGGACGAGCGTCGCCATCGCTGCTGAACAGGGTGACGGTCGATTATTACGGGGCTCGGGTTCCCCTCAATCAGGTGTCCAATCTCTCGGTGCCAGAGCCGCGGCTCCTGATGATCTCGCCCTACGACCCCACCTCTCTGCCCGCTATAGAGAAGGCGATCCTCGCATCCGATCTCGGGATCACGCCCAACAACGATGGCTCGGTCATCCGTCTCGTGTTTCCTCAGCTCACCGAAGACCGCCGCAAGGAGCTCATCAAGCTCGCGCACGTGCGCGCGGAAGAAGGGCGCGTGGCGATTCGTTCCGTGCGCCGCCACGCCAAGCAAGACCTCGAGCACCTGAAGAAAGACGGAACGCTCTCACAGGACGAGGAACGAGGCGCCGAGGGGCGGCTTCAGAAGCTCACCGACAAGCACGTGACCGAGGTCGATGAGAACCTGAGCCGTAAGGAAAAAGAGCTGTCCGAGATCTGAGGCAAGAGATGGCCGCAGCGGCGCCCTCGAATTCCGGCGACGATCTAGAACCAGCCGGCGCTCTGCCCCCCCCTGGGAGGTCGCTGCGCCAAGCTGTTGCGACGGCCCTCGTCCTCCTGGCCGTAATCGCGCTTTCGTACTACCTCGGGCCCGGGGCGTTCTTCGTCTTGATTTGCGTCGTCGTGAGCGTTGCGCTCTTCGAGGTAGTCGACGGCCTGGTTCATGCGGGCCGCAAGCCGAGTGGGCCGTTCGTCATCGCCTGCGGGCTCGCGCTTCTGATCGCCTCCTACGCCGAACGGCCTGCCCTCTATGGAGTGGTTTTTGCCGTCACGGCGTACGGGGGATTCTTGCTGTCCTTGCGCGCGGACCGGGGGCCGCGCCCGGCAAGCGACGTCGCGTGGACGCTTCTCGCCGTGGCGTGGATCGGGGGAGGAGGAGTTGCGGCCACCTCGATGCTCTTGCTGGACCCCGGCGGGCTCGCCGTGCTCTTGAGCTTCATCTTGATCGTCGCCGCCGACGACATCGCGGCATACTTCGTCGGCACCCGCTTCGGGGCACACAAGATGGCCCCCTCGATCTCTCCCGCCAAGTCATGGGAGGGGTTCGCCGGGGGACTGCTCGCGGCTCTCGCCGCGGGTACGGCGGCAGGAGCCATCGTCGGCGAGCTCTCGCTCGCACAAGGCTCGGCGATCGGCGCTCTATGCGGCTTGCTCGCGCCGGTGGGGGATCTCGTCGAGTCGCTGTTCAAACGCGAGGTCGGCATCAAGGACTCCGGGAGGCTGCTTCCCGGCCACGGCGGGTTTCTCGATCGCCTCGACGCAATCA
>JACDBF010000361.1 GCA_013695055.1 Actinomycetota bacterium | reverse complement strand
GCGGCCAGGGCGAGGCCCAAGAGACGCGGCTTCATCCACGAGAGCCCGGCGCCGAGATGGCGCGTCCACAGCACGATGCCGGCGGTGGCGGCGACCGAGAGGTGGAGCCCGACCGAGTAGACGAGGCCGGGCCGGAGAAGGACGACCACGGTGACGGCGATTCCGAGCGCGTGCAGAGGCTCGGCGCGCGCCCCGAAAGCGATGACCGCGAGACCGATGCCACCCATGGCCGTCGCCCGCAGCACCGAGGGGTCCGGGCCGACGATCAACACGAACAGCCCAAGCGCAAGGCTCGAGAGGAAAAGCCGCGCTCGAAGACCCAGGCGGGCCGCCAGCGAGCTCACGGATGCGACCACGATGGCGACGTTGCTTCCCGAAACGGCCAGCAGATGCGATAGCCCCGAGCGTCTGAACACCTCGATCGTGCCCTCGTCGAGAGCGGCCACGTCCCCAATCGCGAGGCCGCGCATGAGGGCGGCGCTGCGCTCGTCGAGCGGTTCGGTGGCGGTCCGAAGGCCGCCTCGGATACGAGCCGCAAGGGCCAGGGGGCCTGAACCCGGAGGTCGCGTGGCCAGAGCGACCGCGTCGAGCTGCGCATGGGCGCCCAAACGCCGTCGAGCACGGTCGAAGGAGTCGGTCCCCAGAGGAATCAGCCATCCGCGGGCGGAAAACGAAGCGCCGGCCTCGGCGATGTCGCCGTCCAACACGACCACGCCCGCGCCGGTCAGGGCTACGAAACCCTCGCAATCGATCCACTCGAGCGCCGCGAGCGTTCCCAGCCCCCCGGCCGCTTCCAGGATGTGGCCCGTAGCCCGGCAGGCCGGCACTCGTGCGGCCAGCACGCTGAGGACGCCCTCGGGCTCGCAGCGGGCCATCGAGCCGATCGAGCCGAACGCGAAAGCGGCGGCCGCCACTCCGACAAGGCGGACGGCGGCCCGGCGTCGGAGCAACATCCCGGCCCCCGCCACCAGGGCCAGGATCGGAAGCCACCCCGGTTGGTGACCGCATCCATAGAGCGCTCCGAGCGAGGCGCCTGCGGCCGCAAGCCACACGCGTCCAAGCGCCGGCGTCATAGAGTCACGAAGGGGCGCATGGCCTCGAGGGTCGCCGGGCCAACACCACTCACCTCCAAGAGCTCCTCGATCGAGGTGAAAGAACCGACCTGCTCCCGGTACTCGAGAATGGCGGCGGCGGTGACCGGCCCGACTTCGGGGATGGTTTCCAGGGCCACCTGATCGGCGGTGTTGAGGTTGACCATCGGCCCAGCGCTGGGGGCCGGCGAAGGAAGGCCGGGGACCGCCGAAGTCACCGGCGTCTGTCCTTTGCGAGGCACCTCGACCTTCAACCCGTCGACTAGGGCCTCGGCGAGGTTCAGCGAGTCGAGGTCGGCGGCGCGGCTCGGGCCATGGGCGGCCTGCACCGCGTCGGCCACGCGCGCGTCCGGCGGCATCTCGTAGAGGCCCGGACGGCGTACCGCGCCGGCGACATGCACCAGCCAGCGAGGAAGCCGCAGGGGAGGGCGTGACGACGCTTCCGGGGGGCGGGGACGCAAACGCGTCGGGAACCGTTGCAGGCGGAGCGATGCGCGGCGCCGACCCGCGGCTCCACAGCACCATCCCAACCACCGACACCACGATAATCAAGGCAGCGATAAGAAACGCGTCGCGTCGCCGGCCGGCGAGCACGTCGAGCTTGTCGCGCCAGGTATTCGTAATCAAGATCTCGGACACGGCGCGTATAGTGGTCCGCCCGGCGCGCCTGCAGAGTGACGCGCGCCACCAAGCGACGACTAATGGGACGAGCCATGGCCATCTCGGTGCATAACTGCGAAAGATCCGATCTCCGTTCGTTCCTGGAGACGGGCGAAGCCGCATTTGCCGAACACGTCGACGACGCGGACGAAGCGCGTGTCAACGAGATCGTCGAACCTCACCGCATGCTGCTTGCCAAGGACGGTGATCTTCCTGTGGGAGCGTCGGGCGCCTTTCGTTTCGAGCTCACGGTGCCGGGGGGAGAGCTGCCCGCCGCGGGCGTGACCTTGGTCGGCGTCATCCCGAGCCATCGCAGGCAAGGAGTCCTCACTGCATTGATGCGTAAGGAGCTAGACGACCTGCGCGCGTGGGACGAGCCGCTCGCGGTCCTGTGGTGCTCGGAGAGCAGCATCTACGGTCGCTACGGGTACGGCGTCGCCACCCGGCAGGCCACCATCGACATCGAGGGCAACCGCGCCCAATTTCGAAACGACTCCGGTCGCCAAGGCAAGTTGGTGATGCTCAGCTCGGATGAGGCATTGAAGTCTCTTCCGCCGGTCTACGAGCGCGTGTGCGCCCAGACACCCGGGATGTACCGGCGGTCGGCAGCGTGGTGGAAGAACCACACGCTGCACGATCCACCGCAGCGGAGGGACGGGGACAGCCCGCAGTGGCGCGTTGCGCTCGAGCTAGAGGGTCGCACGGAGGCCTTCGCTATATATCGCATACATGCGAAGTGGGGTTCCGAAGGCCTTCCCACCGGTCATGCACGCGTCATCGAAGTCATGGGCACGTCGCCGGTTGCAACCCGCGAGATATGGCGTTTTCTCTTCTCGCTCGATCTCGTGGCTCGCATTCAGGCGGACGCTGAACCGGCCGACACTCCCTTGCTGACGATGCTGTCCGAGGCGCGACGGTTGCGCTTCTTGCTACAGGATGGGTTATGGCTGCGGATCGTCGATATCAAAAAAGCGCTCGAAGGCCGCTCCTACGCGGTCCCCGGATCGCTCGTACTGGAGGTCGAAGACGCTTTCTGCTCGTGGAACAAGGGCCGTTGGAAGCTCACCTCGGGACAACAGGGGAACGTGGTTGAACGATCCGACGACCGGCCGGACATCATGATCGACACGGCGGACCTGGCCTCGACCTATCTGGGAGGCGTGAGCTTCGGCGAGATCAACCGAGCCGGAGCGGCAACCGAGCTCACTGCCGGCGCTATGGAGCGAGCCGACACGATGTTTCGGACCGAGCGCGCGCCCTGGTGCCCAGAGATGTTCTAGGGGTGCACTACGAGCGAGAGCAGCTTCGGGGGCCTGGCGATCACCCGGTCGGGCGGCCGGCCACCCGTGTGCGCCTGCACTTTCTCGGACGCGAGCGCAAGGTCTTGCATCTCGGCCTCCGTGATGTCGGCGGGCACCTCCAAGGTGTCCCGCACCCTCCCGTTCACCTGCACGATCATCGTCACCTCAGCGCGCACCGTGAGCGCCTCGTCAAAAACGGGCCAGGCCTCGAGATGAATCGACCCTTCATGCCCGAGCCGGTGCCACTGCTCCTCCGTGAGATAGGGCGCCATGGGGGCAAGCAGCTTGAGCAGCGCTTCTATGAGCTCGCGTGTGACTCCGGGATGACCGCCTCCCGCGGCCCGATAGCGATACGCGCTGTTGACCAGCTCCATGAGCCGCGCAATAGCGGTGTTGAACGAGAAGCTCGCATAGTCGGTGCTGACCACCTCAATGGTGCGATGGATCTGCTTGCGCAAAGCTGTGTCAAGGGCCGACTCCTCCAGCGGTCCGATGGCCACAACGTCGCGTTGCTCCTCACACAAACGCCAGACGCGCTGCAACCACGGGTAGGTAACCCTTCCGATCGAGGTGACGCCCTCTGCGGGCCAGTCGAAATCCTGCTCGGGAGGACCGGAGAACAGCATGTAAAGCCGGGCCGCGTCGGCTCCGTAACGAGCAAATGCTTCGGCAGGCTCAACGATGTTACCCGTCGACTTCGCCATCTTCTTGCCGGCCATCGTTACGTGGCCCTGATTCAGCAGCGCCGGAAACGGCTCGGGATCATCGACCATGCCCATGTCCATGAGCACTTTCTGGAAGAAGCGCGCGTAGATCAGGTGCATTACCGCGTGCGTGATCCCGCCCGTGTACTGGTCAATCGGCATCCAGACGTTCGATCTGTCCGGGTCGAACGGAGCCTTGTCGTTGTGCGCGTCCAGATAACGGTGGAAGTACCACGACGAGTCGACGAACGTGTCCATGGTGTCGGTCTCGCGCCGCGCCCGGCCCCCGCAATTCGGGCAGGGAGCGTTCACCCACTCTTGAGCGGTCGCGAGCGGAGAAGCCTCCCCCGTCGGATTGAAGTCGACGTCTTCGGGCAGCACGACCGGCAGCTCGTCCTCCGGTACGGCTACTTCGCCACACGAGTCGCAAAAGAGAATCGGGATCGGCGTGCCCCAATAGCGTTGGCGACTGATGAGCCAGTCTCGTATTCGGAAGCTCACCGCATGGCGTCCACGCCCCTGCTCCTCGAGCCAGTCGGTGACGATTGTCACCGATTCATCCGTGGGGGTGCCGTCGAACGGCCCGCTGTCGACCATTACTCCTTCGCCGTTGTAAGCCTCATGCAGGTCGTGCTCGCCGGAACCGCTCCCCGGAGGCTCGATGACGGTTTTTATCGGAAGATCGTTGGCGCGCGCGAACGCGAGGTCGCGCTGGTCGTGCGCGGGCACAGCCATGATGGCCCCCGTCCCGTAATCCATGAGGACGTAGTCGGCGACCCAGATGGGAATGCGCTCGTCGTTCACCGGATTGATCGCGTGGGCGCCGAGAAACAAGCCCTTCTTGGGCCTCTCAGTCGAGGTCCGGTCGATGTCGGTAAGCCGCGCCACCTCTTGCCGGAAGTCCGCCAGCCGGCCTTCGTGCTCGGTGCCTGCCACCAGCTTCTCGGCCATAGGGTGCTCGGGCGCGATCACGAAGAAGGTGGCTCCCCACAGCGTGTCCGGCCGCGTGGTGAAGACGGTCACCCGCTCGTCGCTGCCGTCGATGCCGAACTCGACCTCGGCCCCCGTCGAGCGTCCGATCCAGTTGCTCTGAAGCATCTTCAGGCGATCGGTCCAGCCGGTGTTGAGCTCGAGATCGTCGATCAAGCGATCGGCGTAGTCGGTGATCTTGAAGAACCACTGCTCAAGATAACGCTTGATCACCTCTGCGCCGCAGCGCTCGCAGCGACCCGCGATCACCTGCTCGTTGGCGAGCACGGTCTTGTCGTTGGGACACCAGTTGGCGGCGGCTGCCTTTTTGTAGGCGAGGCCGCGTTCATACAGACGCAGGAATAACCACTGGTTCCACTTGTAGAAGCGCGGATCACACGTGTAGAAAACTCGATCCCAATCGAACGAGCATCCCAGACGTTCCATGGAGGCGCGATGCTTGGCGATGTTGTCATAGGTCCAGGTTTTGGGATTGATACCCCGCTTGATGGCTGCGTTTTCGGCCGGAAGCCCAAAGGCGTCCCAGCCCATTGGGCTCAAGACGTCGTACCCCTGCATCCTCGTAAAGCGGGTGATCGTGTCGTGGATCGAGAGGATCTCGACGTGCCCCATGTGAAGGTCGCCCGACGGATAGGGAAACATCGTGACCATGTAACGCTTCTTGGCCGGATCGGGATAGTCGGGGGCCGACCACATCCTCTCGTCGATCCAAAACCGTCCCCAGCGGTCCTCTATCGCTTTGAAGTCATAGTCACTCGACATGGGGACAACCCTAAAGCCTGCGTTTTCTCAATCTCTCCGTGCGCTTTATCAGCCTTCGCTCGGTGCGCAACCGTAGAAAGGACCGGCGGAGAACTCGGGGAAGGATCCGATGCGCCGGAACGGCACCTGCAATCTTGTGCCCGCACCTCGCTCGAGCAACCACACGGCCTTTTGAGCGTCATAGAAACGGCGAGTGATCAGATAGCTGCGGCCGCGCGGCCGGGCATTGGAAAGGACGACCCGGGCCGGTCCCGCGCAATCCACCGCCGCAAGATGCCCCACGCTTCCCCCGTAGGAGATCAGGCCCCCCGCCGGCGAGGGTTGGCCCTCGATCTCTACGCGTACGAGCTCCCCCTCTCGCACGGTGAAGACGCCCACGAACTGCGCCGACGCACCCGCGGCGATGTCGACCACTACCTCGGCCCCCGGCCGGTTGTCGATCGCGTGTGCCGAGTTGATCACCGGGAGCCCGAGCTCAAAGGAGATGATGTCGTCGGCGATTGGAACGGACAGCGTCCCCGAAGCGGTCTCGGCCCCGACGAACGCGGCGCACCCCGCGGGGGCCGCGGGATCGGCGGCAACAAACAACTCATCACGCTGGCCGTCTCCATCGACGTCTACGCTCGGGCCCGGGAGGCGGGCGGACTCGTCGGCCAGGATGTCTTGCTGATTGCTGCACGCAAGCGACGGCGAGGCTTGCGGGGTCGGGCTAGGAGTGAGGACGGCCTCAGGGCTGCCGGAGAGAGCGCAACCGGCGAGCACAAGGAGACCGGCCGGCAGGATGCAGCGCGCCTTCACCCTTGGATGCTAGCGGGCGCCCTCAAAGGAGAACCCCATTACCCGGCCATGCGTTCTGTATCAGCTCGCCACCGCAAGCCGAGGGGGATCGGGGCCCGGATGGAAGCGTTCGCCTCCGGGCCTCATCCACTGGGCCACCGAATCGATCAGGCGCACGTCCCAACCGTGCTCGTGGACCAGGCGGTGGTGGTAGTAGCAGGTGAGCACGAGTTTTGATAGATCGGTGGCGCCCCCATCCTCCCAGTGCTTTATGTGATGAGCTTGCAAGAAGGCCGTCATCTGACACCCGGGAAAGGTGCACTCTCGATCCCTGAAGCGAAGCTCATGCATGAGCCAGGTAGGGATGTTGCGAGACCTCCTGCCGATGCCTAAGGCGTTTCCGTTGCGGTCGGTCAAGACGAACTGGAGGCGGGCGTCACAACCAAGGCGCCTATAGACCTCGGGGTGGATGACCGGGCCGCCTGAGATCTCCCGGCCTCTGTCGGTGCTTTCCAGGGTGGTATGGACCACGACCGTCGCCCTGTGTGACTCGGAGCCCTCTGCGATGGAGCTTTGCGCCATGAGACAGAGGGCATCGGCCCGGCGCCGGGCGACCGAGTCCTCGGCTAACAAGGGATCGGGGTCCTGGTCGGGGTGCTCGGGCAGGGTCTCTGCGAGCCGAGCTATGGTGGTGGTAAGGGCGTGGCTGTGGGCGGCTGGGAACTCTCCTTGGAGGCCTATCCTCTTGCCGTCGTCAAACGACCACCAGCGGAGATAGCGAGCATGCTCGAGGTGGCGGACATCTTCGATGGCGACCTTCTCGAAGAGATCGGCCT
>JACDBF010000360.1 GCA_013695055.1 Actinomycetota bacterium | reverse complement strand
GATGACACCATTCGTTCGCGTAGGGCCGAGCGTCGCGCAGCGGTATCTCGACGTCCTCGCCGCTCTTCAGGGTGACGATCACGCGGCCCTTGACGTTGACCTTCTCGATTTCGGTCAGCGGGATGCCAAGGCCCGTCTGGATCTTCCCGATCATGAAGGCTTCGTAATCGAAGGTCTCGCAGCACATGAGCCCGATCACGAGGCGGACCGGTCGCACCCACCGCTTGATGCCTTCGGCCTCTAGCTGGCGGACAGCGGTCGATTCGCATGAGACTCCCACGAGAGCGATCTTCCTCAGCTTGGCCTGGGCGGCCTTCTTGAGACCCAGCGGTGTGGCGCAATATGTATAGCGAGAGCCGGCGGCCTCGAGCAACTCCGCGCTCGTGCGGACGAGATGGGGCTCGTCGAGCCACGGGACGCGCGCCGAGGGGCCGGAAACGACCGCTCCGTCAAGGGTTCCAGTGTCCAAGCCGTGGGCCAGCAGAGCGGTGACCGCTCCTCCGTCTTGCCCCTTGGCGAGAGCTCGCTCGTCGGTCGCGCGCGCCAACGTCTTGGATAGATAGTTGCCTTCCGGGCGGGTCTCGTCACGACGCTCGCCGAACAAGGAGGTCTCGATGATCTTCAGCGACGGCTCTAGCCGGAGGCAGGCCATAGCGCAGAGCGAGCAGCCTTCCTCACCGTGGATGCAGTTGTCGAAGGGCGAGCGCGCGTCGGTTTGCACGGGGTCGAAGTCGCGCAGCTCGAGCACCTTGTGTGGGCACGCGACTATGCACGCGGAGCAGCCGCAGCAGATCTCGGGAGAGACGATCTCCTCGTAGAGGTGCTTCCAGTGCTTTCGCCCATCCTGCGCCACTTCGTCGCTCCCTTGTCTTTGGTGCCGAGACGAAACTGTCTTTGGTGCCGAGACGAAACCTAAACCAGCCGTGGGGCGGAGAGAAGCGCACGGGCGCGGCTCTAGGGTTGCGCCCGTGGATGCAGGTCTTCTCCCGGTCAAAGGGCTTACGAGCGCAAAGCGTCGCCTTGCCCCCCGCTTCGACGATGACCAGCGCGTCGAGATCGCGCGCGCCCTGCTCGACGATGCCCTCAGGCTGTGTGAGTCGGCCGAGTGGCTCGATTGGTGGGTGGTAACCGACGACGAGGAAGTCGCGGCCAAAGCTTCGGACTGCGGCCTGAAGGTTGCCCGTGACGAAAGCCGGGGTCTGAACGCCGCGCTCTGCTCCGCCACCGAGCACCTCACTTCGGCGGGGGCAGGATCGGTGACGATCGTGCCCTGTGACGTCCCGCTCGCGTGGCGCGGCGACCTCGAGGACCTCAGCGATACCGGCGCGACCTCGGACATGGTCATCGTGCCCTCGGGAGACGGCGGCACCAACGGCCTCTATCTGAGCCCCCCCGGTCTCGTCACTCCGGTCTTCGGGGCTGGGAGCCTCAAGGCGCACGTCGACCTGGCCCGCAGCCTGGCGATCAGATGCTCCATCCTCGAGCTGCCTCGGCTCGCGCTCGACATAGACACTCCCCAAGACGTCGATGTCTTTTTGGCCCGGCCCCGAGCGGACGAGACGAGCGCCGGCGGGTTGCTGAGTCGTCTGAGCCGATAGCGCCGGCTAGCTACCCGAAGAGCGTTCGGTGGCGATCGCCTCGGCCCGGTCCACCGCGGCCGCTTCGGCGCGGCTCGTGAGCTCGTCGAGGCGCGCCGGGGCCGGGATGCGCACCCCTTCTCCCTGCAGAGCCAAGGCGGCCGCGAGCGCGCTCGCTCCCAAGAGCACGAGGACCGCCGTCTGTGCAATCGGGGGCCGTGCGGGGGCGTCGAAGCTCGCCGAGTCGCGGGCATCGTCGAAGCCGCTCGTGCGTCCCAACGAATAGCCGGCGAACATGAGCAGCCCGGCGGCCGCGAGAACGAGCACGCCTTGCAGGACCCGAATGGTGCGTCGCTGACGGGAGTGCGCTACAGGCCCCCGGTGCGCCCCCCCGGTCATGGTTCGTTTCATTCACCCACGATAAGCGGTCGCGAGCTCAAGGCCGTTGCCGGCGGGACGCTACTTCTTGCGTGTGCCGGACACGTAGCTCTTGAAACCGGTGCCCGGCTTGAAGCCCGGAACTTTCGAGGCGCGAACCTTGATCGCCTCGCCCGTTTGGGGGTTGCGGGCGGTGCGAGCGGCGCGCTGTCGTCGGGAAAAGGTGCCGAATCCCGGGAGCGTCACCTTCTCGCCCTTCTTTACCTGCTTCTGAATCTGGACGACGACCTCATCGACCACGTCGCCGACGACTCGCTTGCTTTCGCCCGTCGTCTTGGCGACGGACTCGATCAACTCTCCCTTGTTCAAGACATTCCTCCTCTGTTCAAGACATCTGTTCAAGACATCTCACTCATCCGATGGCTTGGTACCGGGCGAGCCTATACGGGCAAAAGGCCCAGAGTGTGGAATTAGCAAGGCATTCAGGCGTTTCGTTAAGGTGTCCCGGACACCGGCTCGGCGCGGGCCGTCACCGCAACGGGGACCGCATCGATCCCTACCAGCCCGAGAAAGGTGGTGGCCACCTCGCCGCGCAGCTCGACGACGACTCCCTCGGGCTCGATTCTGAGCGCGCTCTCGACAGGCAGGGCGCGACCGGCGAGCCACGCTGCCGACACCCGGCGGGCGCTCGCGGGATCGATGACGGCGCGCTCGCCTCCGCTGCCGTACAGCACGGCTCGGTCGAGCTCGGCGGCGCCCGCCAGAGCGGCCGCGTCGGCGCTGTTCTGGAGCGTGCGCCGATAAAGAAAAGCGCGGGTGCCGTCGACGGTGAGCCCGGCGATGGCGAAGACGACCAATGACAATCCCAGCACGAGAAGCGTTACCTGCCCGCGCTCATCGACCACCTTGGTACTCATTCGAGGCTGCGAAATGGGTCTATGCGCGCGACGTGGCGAGCGTTGACCCATATGGACGGGCCGGCCAAGCTGCCGAGGATGGGGGCCTGTGCGACGGACACGGGGTAGGAGACTTCGACCTCCACTTCGCCTCCGCGCACGAGGCCCGAAGTCGCGTTCCAATCGACGCGGGCGCGCGATGGATCCAGTCCCTGGTCGACGAATGCTCTGGTCACAGCCTCATCGACGGCGCGCTTCGCGTCGGCTAGACCGTTGCTGGCGGCCGCGTCGAACCCCGCCTCTCTCGCCGCCGAGCTCGACGCCAGCGCGCTCCTGTGGAGATCGGCCAGCAGCCCCAAGGCCCACATCAATGGGACCAAGAGCAACAGTCCAAAGAGGATGGTCTCGATGACAGCCATGCCCCCGTCGCGCTTTCTCATTCGGGCGCCTTCTGGCGGCTCGATGTTGCGACCGACGACACGGGGAACCGCAGAGGGACCGGGCCGGGGCTATCGAGCAGGCCCGTCACGCGCACTTGCACCACGGAGCGAGCATCCGTGCCGTCCAAAGACATTGTCACCTGCATGCGATCGATCAGGCCTCCCGCAGAACGTTCCACGGTCGAACGGGCCACGACGAGCGCGTCGTGCGGATTGCGACCGAGCTCGATGGCGGCGCGCGCTCCTTCATGCGCCGCCGCGGCGACGACGTTGCGAGCGTAGAGAGTGAGGGCGACCTGCACCGCCCCAAGGACCACGACGAGCAAGATGATGATGGACAGGGTTGCATCCACGGGAGCCGAGCCTCGCTGCCCCAGGTGCTGCCGTGTCAACAGCCCATGTCGCCGCAGACGGTATCAAGAGCCGTCTCTACGATCCCGACGAGCTTTCCCTTGGCGACGCTCCAGATCGCAACTACGAGCGCGCTCGTCATGAGCACGATGAGTATGCCGAGCGCTACGGTTCCTTGAGCGCGGCCGTGCTGGGAGCCGGCTAAGCGCAGGATCAAAACGGTGTGTTCAGCTGGCCATCGCAAGCTGCGGAGGATCGGGGCCCGGAACGAAACGTTCACCTCCGGGCCTCGTCCACTGAGCCACCGAATCGATCAGGCGCACGTCCCAGCCGTGTTCGTGGACCAGGCGGTGGTGGTAGTAGCAGGTGAGCACGAGGTTGTGTAGATCGGTCGGGCCACCATCCTCCCAGTGCTTTATGTGATGAGCTTGCAAGAAGGCCGTCATCTGACACCCGGGAAAGGTGCATCCCTTGTCTCTGTATGAGAGCTCACGCATGAGCCAGCTAGGGATGTTGCGAGAAGTCCTGCCGATGCCCAAGGCGTTGCCCTTGCGGTCGGTCACAACGAACTGGAGGCGGGCGTCACAACAAAGGCGCCGGTAGACCTCGGGGTGGATGACCGGGCCGCCTGAGATCTCACGCCCTTCTTCCATGCTGCCGAGAGTGGTACGGACCACGACCGTCGCCCTTGGTGAGTCTGAGTCCTCTGCTACGGAGCTTTGCGCCATCAAAGAAAGGGCATCGGCACGGCGCCGGGCTAAAGAGTCCTCGGCCGAGAAGGGATCGGGGTCTTGGTCGGGATGCTCTGGGAGGGTTTGTGCGAGGCGAGCGATGGCGGTGGTGATGGCGTGGCCCTGGGCGGCTGGGAACTCTCCTTGGAGGCCTATCCTCTTGCCGTCGTCAAACGACCACCAGCGGAGATAGCGAGCATGCTCGAGGTGGCGGACATCTTCGATGGCGACCTTCTCGAAGAGATCGGCCT
>JACDBF010000314.1 GCA_013695055.1 Actinomycetota bacterium | reverse complement strand
CTGCGCGAGGGGTGACTCTCTACAGCCCCGCGTTGATGCTCGGCGGCGTCATCACATGGCTCGAGATCGCCGAGCTCTTCTGTCCGCGGGTTCAGCCGAGCGTGCTTTGAACCGCCGTCGGTCGATCCTGTGGCTGCGACCTCGGGCGGCGCCAAAGCCACGAAGGAAAGGTGGCGAGCACGCACTGGCGCGATCGCGACCCTACTCTTCCAACTCAAGGCCTTGATAGAAGGCGCGTACGAACCTCTTTGGCCCATAGATCGACACGAAGATCCCTGATTCACCCCCAGCGAAGGACAGACACTTCGCGCCATAGGTGTCGCCGCTGAGTTTGCTTACACCCTCGGCAGCTTTGCCGCATCCATCGACCGGGCCCAGGATGATGTAGGTGCTCCGGGTGTGAACGTCGAAAGTGGGATCCTGGTCATTGAACTCCAGGTGCGGCCCTCTTGCTTCTCCGAAGCCTTGCGACAGGGCCAGGGACCCGGTGACGAAGAGGCTGGGCCATCCGTCGTTCGACACAGATGCATGGATATTGCGTGCGACGGCAGTCGCATCTTCTCGTGAGGGGAGGGTGACGACGATGTTCCACGGGCGCGCCGGGAACAGGAGAGCGTATGGCGGACTACCCCTCAGCCCCCCTCGCCCAATCGATTGTGTCGCCATCACGCGATGCAAGGTCACTTCACCAAATGGGGCGGAGTCGAACCGCTGCAAGACTTCCGGGTCTAACAAACCTCGCGGGACCGGACCGTGAACGAAGATGATGTCGTGCGGCGCGCCCACCCGGGCGTCCTTGAAGGTGTAGCTGATAGTCGATTGCACACCTCGTTCCGCGAGACGCAAGCCTGAGGGATAGGACAACGTCGCAGCAGTTTTATCCGGGAAGATGATTGGCATCAACGTGCGGTTGCCTGCACTGCTGGTCGGCGGGACGAAGGGCCTTGGCCACGCAAGTCGTTGAGTCTCGGCTTCTCTTGGCGAGGATGTCGGACTCGGCGAAGGTGGTGTAGCGGGTCGCGGGTCGAGACCTTGGGCGAAGATCCGACTACCGACTGCCACGGAGGCTATGACCACAGCACCTACCGTAGTGCCGAGCGCAATCGACCGCACGACTTTCGACCGACGGGCTTTGGCATGAAGGTATGCCATGGACAGTGTTCGACGAGGCTGCGCCGCAGCTGTTTGCAGTAATGAGTGAATGTCATGTGCCATCTGAAACCTCCCGTAACTCCTCTAGCTGCTGTAGATCGCGAAGCGCGCGAATGGCTTTGTGCGTCAGGGTCTTTACGGTGCCCTCGGGACAGTCCATGACCTGGGCTGTCTCCCGCACGAAGAGTGCGCCGAAGTAACGGAGCACGAGCGCGGTTTTCTGTCGGCGGGGAAGTGCAGCAACTGCTTCACGTACCGCCAAATGTTCGGGCGTGGCAGGCTGAATGTACGTCTCCGGCTGCGATGCCAGGCGCTCTTTAGCACGGGCCTCAGCGGCCCGGCGCCGGAAGAAGGAGTTGGTGAGGTTCAGCGCGACACGGTGGAGCCAAGCCTCGGGCGTGTCCATCTTCTGGACTCGCGGCCAATCCCGGACGACGCGCATCAGAGCGTCCTGTGCCAACTCCTCTGCCACGTCAGCATCTCCGCAATAGAGGCTTAGGAAGCCGACGAGGCGGGGGTACTGGTCACGGCAGAACGCGTCGAGCTCGTACGTATGCCTCTCCTTTCTCAGACCCTCTAGAAGAATGACGCTCTAGGCCATGAATCGGTTTTCTCGGCGTCAGATAGCTACGACGGCGACTATGGATTCAGAACTGGCCGATCGGGGCTGGCTCGCTGGGCTCTCTTCCGTGAACCGAATTCGAGATCCCGGCAAACGAGCCGTAATCACTAGTAGTCACCGGGATCCTTGGTGTCGAAGTCGGAGGACGAATCTCCGCCGACGCTGGCTTTCGAGCCATCCGAGGATCCTGACCATGATAATCCCCACGACGACGCCGATCCCAGTGTCCATGGTCTGGGCCAGTGACGGTAGCGAGTAAAGGGGACAGAAGCCGAAGACCACGAGCCATATTTGGTGGATTTGACTTGGTAGCGGGAAGACCTTTGTCGGGCCCTCCTGCTCAAGCGACTAACAGTCGGTACTAGGGGGCAGAACTTTTTCGGGAAGCCGAGTCGTGAGGCGTATTGGTGTCTGCGTCTGCTGTGTGCACAATCACGGTCGTCGGGCCGAGGAACTTGGCACCAATGATGACCTTGTCGGTAGGAACTTCGTCGGGCACTTCCGTGTAAGGCATTTCGGAGTGTTCGTAGGACCAGAGAGCTTCGTAACCGCGGGAGGCGAGCTTCTCCGCCGCCTGCTCGGGCGTCGTCCCTCTTATTCCGAGGCAGTCGTAGGCGGCTGCGAGGTCCGTTTCGGTACCCATGTTGTAGGTCTCGCCTGGCTCCGCCGGCCGACCCACAACGAGGGTGAAGGGCGTGGAGAAGTCGGCGGCGATCTCCAGGACCTCAGGCCGCTTCGTTATCTGTTGGAACACGTCTGAGATGCGTGGATCGTTGTACCCGGCCTCCAGATTGTCGTTGACGATGTCCACCCAGCCCCCTTCCAGGGAAGGACTAACGGGGATGATTTCCACCTTCGCCGGTAGCCCGTGGGCGCGCAGGTCGTGGTCATCGCTTGTGGATCCGCGGTCGCGTCCTTTACGGACACGTAGATCGTGTCTCCGCGCTGATCGACTGCTAGGGTGCCGCGCAACGGATCGTTCGACAGGAGTGGCACGACGATTGCCAGCGCGAGGCTCGCCGCAACAACGAGGGCGAGTTGGCGCCCTCGTGGCGGACGGAGGAGACGGTGGCCCGCTCCGGTCGTAGCGGGGCTTCTCGAGCTGCGGTGGCCAGCATCGGCAATAGGTCGGCTTCGAACGGACGCATCGGCGGTATGTCGTTGTTCATCTCATACCTCCGATAGCGGAAGTGGTGCATCGGTCACGGGTTGAAACGGATGGAAGGAATCCCGGAGCTTCGCCCGAGCTCGCATCAGGCGCATCCGTGCCGCACCTCAAATGCCCAACGCCTTAGCCGCGTCGTGAGGTTGAAGGCCCTCGACGAGCACAAGCTCTGCTACGAGCCGCTCGCTTACCGGCAGTTGCTGCAACACCGATAGTGCGTGCCGAGTCGCCGCCAGCGCGTCCAGCTTTTCCTCGAGTGCGACGACGGCTTGGCTATCTAGTTGCGGCTGGCGTCCCAGCCTGTCCAGCGCCTCGCGTTCCCTGGCACGCCGTCGTTCGGTCGACGCGGTCAGGTTCGCAGCGACTCCCAGGATCCATGGGAGCGCATGACCTTTGCGGGGATCAAATGACCCGGCGCACGAGATGACCTCGAGCCACACGGCGGCAACGAGGTCCGGGACCTCGTGGGGAGTGGAGGAACGGCGTGTGGCGAACGTCGTCACCTTGCCGACGTGGCGCTCATAGAGCTCTTCGAACACACCTGGATCGCTTATACGGGCCAAGAGTTGTTCCTCGCTAAAACTCAACGCTTCCACGGGCCTCCTTCTCGCTGGCCACTTTCATACAGGTATTGGCCGCTGCGGGAGTCCGCGTCACGTCTGCCGTCCGCGTAGCCGATCTTCCCCCCTCCTGGTCGACGGCTCCCTTTTTCCTCTAGCGCCGGGTGCTGATGGGGTCAAGGCGGCTCCGGTACCGCTGCGCTCCTTATCCTCGCCGCCGCCTGCGGCGGTTCCCTTGACCCCTCGC
>JACDBF010000286.1 GCA_013695055.1 Actinomycetota bacterium | reverse complement strand
ACTCGATCGCTTCGATTGCGCCCCCCAGCTCGTCGATCGCTTCGAGGTAGCGGAGCGCCTCGGCCTCGATCTCAGACGTGAGATTCTCGACAAACCATGAGCCGCCCAAGGGATCGGCGGTATCTACGACTCCCGATTCGTAACCGATGATCTGCTGAGTTCGAAGAGCGATCGTCGCCGAGCGCTCGGACGGAAGTGCCAAGGCCTCGTCGAAAGCGTTGGTATGCAGGGACTGAGTGCCTCCAAGTACCGCCGAAAGAGCCTCAAGCGCAGTTCGCACGATGTTGTTTTCGGGCTGTTGCGCCGTGAGGGTTGCTCCGCCGGTTTGGGTGTGGAAGCGGAGCTTCATCGATCTGGGATCGGTTGCTCCGAATCGCTCCTTCATGAGCAGCGCCCACAGCCGCCGGGCCGCTCGGAACTTAGCGATCTCTTCGAAGAAGTTCATATGACAGGCGAAAAAGAACGAGATGCGGGGCGCCAGCTCGTCGACCTTCAACCCAGCTTCGAGCGCCGCCTCGACGTAGGCAATCCCGTCGGCCAGCGTGAAGGCGACTTCCTGGACCGCGGTGCTCCCCGCCTCACGCATGTGATAGCCGGACACCGAGATGGTGTTCCATCGGGGCAGCCGGTCGCGGCAGTACGCAAACAGATCCGTGACGATGCGCATCGACGGCTTCGGCGGATAAATGTATGTGCCGCGCGCCGTGTACTCCTTGAGTATGTCGTTCTGAGTGGTGCCGGACACCTCGGCGACGTCAACGCCCTGCTTCTCGGCGACGAGCTCATAGAGGAGCAAGAGGATGGCAGCCGTTGAGTTGATGGTCATCGATGTCGAGACCTCTCCGAGCGGAATGCCCTCGAACAACAGCTCCATATCGGCGAGCGAGTCGATGGCCACCCCAACCCGGCCGGCCTCGGCCTCTGCTTTTGGGTGGTCGGAGTCGTAGCCCATCTGAGTAGGGAGGTCGAAGGCCACGGATAAACCCGTCTGGCCGGCATCGAGCAAGTAGCGGAAACGCCGGTTGGTCTCCTCGGCGCTTCCGTACCCAGCGTACTGGCGCATGGTCCACAACCGGTCCCTATACATCCCTTGGTGGATGCCGCGAGTGTAGGGAAAAGCCCCCGGAGCGCCGACTGCGTCAACATCCCGAGCCGCCTCGGGACCGTAGACCTCCTGTATCTCGATGCCTGAGTCGGTGGGCCGTTTGATGGTCACGACAGGATGCTACTTCCGCTCGCGCACGGTTAGGATGCGCTCTGCATGGTCACAGTCGAAGACGCCTACCGAAAGCGCAAGCCAAAGGCCTTTAGCAACGAGCGCCGCCCGTCTTCGACCGAGATCTGGTGGTGGTTCTTCATGCGGATCTCAGGAGTGGCGCTCCTGTTCTTGGTCTTGATCCACCTCTACATCATGCATCTAGTGGGTTCGGGAGTGGAGAGAGTCAGCTTCGACTTCGTGGCCGAGCGCTGGGACAATGTGGGTTGGAAAACATTCGATTGGGTGCTTTTGGTCCTCGCCTTGCTGCACGGCACAAACGGCCTTCGAGTCATCATCGATGACTACGTGCGGGCGCCCGGCAAGAGAACCGCTATCAAAGGCACTCTCTATGCCCTCACGGCCGTGCTCATGATCATGGGCACTGCGGTGGTCGTCACCTTCGATCCGTCGGTGGGCGGTTAGGGGTTTGGCTCAGGTTCACGAGTACGACTCGGTCATCGTCGGAGCCGGCGGGGCCGGTTTGCGGGCCGCCCTCGAGGCCGGTAAGAGAGTCAAGACCGCGGTGGTGTCCAAGCTTTACCCCACGCGCTCCCACACGGGGGCAGCCCAGGGGGGGATGTGCGCGGCTCTCGCCAATGTCGAAGACGACTCGTGGGAATGGCATGCGTTCGACACGGTGAAGGGATCAGACTTTCTCGCCGACCAAGACGCGGTCGACATCATGTGCAACGAGGCGGTGGCATCCGTGCTCGAGCTCGAGCGCATGGGGCTCCCCTTCAATCGCACGCCGGAGGGCAAGATCGATCAACGCCGCTTCGGAGGCCACACTCGAGACCATGGTGAAGCGCCGGTCAAGCGCGCTTGTTATGCGGCAGATCGGACCGGTCACATGATCCTTCAGACCCTCTATCAGCAATGCAACAAGTACGGGGTGGAGTTCTACGACGAGTTCTTCGTCCTGGATCTCCTAATGGTAGACGGCCACTGTTCAGGAATCGTCGCATACGAGATCGCCACGGGCGAACTTCACATCTTCCACGCGAAAGCGGTCCTGTTCGCAACGGGTGGGTACGGAAAGATGTTCAAGATCACGTCCAATGCCCACACTCTTACCGGCGATGGTCCCGGAGTCGTGTATCGGAAGGGGCTCCCACTCGAGGACATGGAATTCTTTCAGTTTCATCCCACCGGGCTCTACAGGCTTGGGATCCTCTTGTCCGAGGCGGCCCGCGGTGAAGGCGCTATCTTGCGGAACGCCGATGGCGAGCGCTTCATGGAGCGTTACGCGCCGACCATCAAAGATCTTGCGCCTCGCGACATAGTGTCGCGCGCCGAGTTCTTCGAGATCAAAGAAGGACGGGGGGCCGGGCCCGACAAGGACTATTTGCTCCTCGATCTCACCGACGTCGATCCAGAGGTCGTCGAAAAGAAGCTGCCCGACATCACCGAGTTCGCCCGCACCTACCTTGACGTGGATCCGCTCAAGGAGGGAGTGCCGATCGTGCCGACCGCGCACTACGCGATGGGAGGCATCCCAACCGATGTCAACGGCCAGGTCCTGGCAAACCACAACGGTGACCTCGTGCCCGGCTTCTATGCGGCCGGCGAGTGTGCGTGCGTTTCCGTTCACGGCGCGAACCGATTGGGCACGAACTCGTTGCTGGACATCGTCGTGTTCGGACGGCGGGGTGGGATCGCCATGGCGGAGTACGCGTCTACGCACAAACTCTTGAAGCTTCCGGAGGACACCGAGCGCTCGGTCCAGCAATGGCTTGCTGCGATTTGCGACGGACCCGGCGAGGAGTCGACCTATGAGATCCGGAGCACGCTACAAGAAGAGATGATGGACAAAGCCTCTGTTCTGCGAACCGATGAGTCTCTCAGCGAGGCACTCGAAGCCATCGACAAGCTACGAGACCGGTTCACACGCACGCGCGTGAAGGATACGTGCAAGATATTCAACACCGAGCTGGTCGAGCACATCGAGCTCGGGTATCTGCTCGACATGGCCCAAGCGCTGGTGGTAAGCGCCAAGGCGCGCACCGAAAGCCGCGGCGGGCATTATCGAGAAGATCATCAGATGCGCGAAGACGATCACTGGCTCAAGCACTCGTTCATAACCAAGGTCCCAGAAGGCCTGCCTCAGCTTGCCTATAAGGACGTCGTGATGGGTCGCTACGAGCCGGTCGAAAGGAAGTACTGAAACAACCATGGACGTAAAGCTTCGCCTCTTGAGATTCAATCCCGAAAGCGACGACAAGCCACACTTCGAGAATTACGAGGTAGAAGCCGATCCCATGGACCGGCTTCTCGATTGCCTGCACCTGGTCAAATGGCAGAAAGACTCATCGCTGGCGCTCAGACGATCATGTGCTCACGGTGTGTGCGGTTCGGATGCGATGGTAGTCAACGGGGTCAATGCCTTGGCTTGCAAGGTGCTCATCAAGGATCTCGAGCAACCAATCGTCGTGGAACCGATTCGAGGGCTTCCGTTGATTCGCGACTTCATCGTCGACATGGAGCCATTCTTCGCGGGCTATCGCGCCGTCAAGCCCTGGTTGATCGTGGATGAGTCGCAACACGAGCCTGAGCGCGAGCGACTGCAATCGCCTAAGGAACGAGAGCGATTCGACGACACCACCAAGTGCATCCTGTGCGCCGCCTGCACGACATCGTGTCCAATCTTCTGGTCGGACGAGGAGTACGTCGGGCCCGCGGCCATCGTCAACGCGCATCGGTTCATCTTCGACTCGCGCGATCAGGGATCGCGCGAGCGTCTCGAGATCCTCTCTCAGCGCGACGGGGTCTTCAAGTGCCGGACGGCGTTCAATTGCACGGCGGCGTGTCCGCGCGGGATCAAAGTGACTCAGGCGATCCAGGAAGTCAAGAGAGCGGCTCTGTTCCAGTCGTTCTGACGCCGCTCTTGGCAAAGTCCGCTCGAGCATTCGATAGCCTAATGAGGTGAAGGTTCTCCGGCGCCTCGTTCTCGTCGTGCTTGCCCTGGCCGTGGGCTACCCGGCTCTGCTCGCCTTTCAGATCTGGGATCAGAGCCACAACGACGAAGTGCACAGCGCCGATGCCATCGTCGTGCTGGGAGCAGCCCAATACAATGGGAAGCCCTCCCCGGTGTTCAAAGCCCGGCTCGATCAGGCCGCCTACCTCTACGACGAGGGGTTATCCGAAACTGTCGTGGTCACGGGAGGAAAACAGCCGGGCGACAGCTTTACGGAGGCGGACGCCGGCGAGGCCTATCTCGCGGAAGCGCACGGCATTCCCTCCGACCGCATCCTCGCCGAGAGCGAGGGCCGAACCACCTTCGAAAGCCTGCAGGGCGTGCGTGCAATCGCGCGCGAGCAAGGCATGCAATCGGTGCTGCTCGTGTCCGACCCACTGCACTCCAAGCGCATAAAGACCATCGCGCTCGATCTGGGGTTCGATCGAGCGTACGCAAGCCCCGCGTCCTACGCCGAGCTCGATCGCAGCCGGGCCACGAAAGCCCGCGAGCTCGTGCACGAGGTCGGCTCGCTGCTCGCCTATCGATGGCTGCAACGCTGACTCTCGGTCAGCTTGCCGGAGCCCTCATTTTCATGCGGCCGACGATCTCGAAAGTGGCCGGCGTCTTGAGGCCTACGAGCTCTCCGTCAACATTGAACTCCATTTGGGGATCGGAGACGATCTCTATCTTCGGTCCGCGACTCGTCAGGACCCCGGGCAAGTCGACGTGCTCGCCGGATTTCACCTTGGCAGCGAGCTTGAGGGCATCGGTCAAACCCTCTGCGGCCAAACCGCAACCATCGAGGACGCCGTCGGCCGGATCCGCTTCCGGCCACACCTCGATGCCGCCACCACAAGTCCGGCCGTTCCCCACGCCACAGGCCACGCACTCGGCCAAGACCGAATCTCCCAGAGTCGCCTCATAGCGTGTGATGTCGGCGGCTGCGCGCGCTCCGCCGACCCAGAAAGCGAACGGCCCGAGCCTCTTCTTGAGGTCGTCGCCGATCGCTTCGTTGACCTCGATGGGAAAACCGCCCATGCACGCGTTGGCGAACAGCCGGCTGATGCCGGGGCCCGAGGCGCGCGACACGTCGAGCGAGCGTTCCTCGCCCGAAACCAGAGCGTGCGCGGCGTCTGCCGGGTCCGGAGGAAGGCCGAGCGTTCGAGCCAAGTCGTTTCCGGTGCCCATGGGAATCAGGCCGAGAACGATTCGGCCGAGATGGCCTTCGAGCTCGTTCAGTGCCCGATTGAAGGTCCCGTCCCCTCCCGCGACCACCAGCAGATCGCAACCCTCGGCCGCGTCTCGGACCGCGGGGCCGAACTCCTCGAGTGATTCGGGGGCCACGGAGGTGACCGATCCCAGAGTCTTCAGGGTCTCCTCGATAGCCGCAAGCCCGCCCTCGTCGGAGCTTCCCGAACAAGCATTGCTGAGGAGGGCTACGCGCGTCATGCAGTGAGTATCTCGCTGCGGGGAACGCGTTCCGGTCAAAGCCGGCAGGCGCTCAGGCCGAGATGATCAGCAGGGCGGTCGTGGGCTTGCTCGAGCCACCCTGGGGCTCGAGCGTGATCGCCGTCCGCTCCACCCCGGCTATCGAGCGAGGGGTACGCAGAACCGCCGTTCCATCGGCGCCGGCCTGAAAAGTGCCCGCGCTGGTGATCGTGCAGGTGGGACTCGTGGGAGAAGCGCAGTCGCCGTCCATTAACCACAGCTGATACGTACGTCCGGCGGGCGCCATATCGAGGCCTCTGGCCCCAAAGATCGCCCCGCCATCTTCCGACGCCACGAGCTTCGCGACCGCATCTCCTCGCCCGGAAAGATCCAGCCCCCCATCGGTCTGCAGCACCAAGTCCACCGTGGCCTCGTCGCCGACCGGCCCCCTGCGGGAGTCGACTACGAACACGGTCAGCAAGATGACACACAGCGCCACGGCGGCGTAGGAAAACCGATTCAGCCGAGAACGCTTGGGGGCCGGGGCGGCGGCGTCACTCGGGGGCCGGTCCGCGGTGACGCGCGCCAGGACTCGATCATGGAATCCCGCCGGTGGAGTCACGGGAGCCACGGACAGCGTCAGCAATGAGACGACATCGGAGAGACCTTCCGCCTCGGCCATGCAGTCGTCGCAGGTAAGGATGTGCGAACGAAGCGCCGGCATCTCGTCTTGAGGCACCGCTCCGATCACGTAAGCCCCTACCAGCGGCCGGATGTCCTCGTGCCTGTTGTCCATCGTCCCTTAGCTCTCTCTTTGGGAAACCAGCAGGCTTCTAAGCTTCAACAGGCCGTCTCTGAGCCGCGTCTTGGCCGTGCCCTCGGGTATCCCTAGCTCGAATGCCACCTCCCGATACGTTCGGCCCCCGAAGTACGCGAGGACCACCGCCTCTCGCTGGACCTCCGACAGCTGCTCGAGGGCCGCCTGTACCTGTTGCCGGTCTGCGACTCCTTCGAGATGTTCGTCGTAGTGGTGGATTATGGATGCCGTCTCGACCTCCGCAATCAGGGAATCTCTGGTGCGCCGGAGAGACTCTTCTTTGCGGACGAGGTCGACGGCTTTGTTCCGGGCCACCCCCAGAAGAAAGGCCTGGAGGCTTCCCCGCAGTGGGTCGTAGGCGCCGGGCCGCCTCCATAGGGCGACGAAGGTGTCCTGGGCGACCTCCTCCGCGAGGGTTGGATCGGCGACCACCCGACGGGCCATGCCGAACACCGCTCCCCCATAGGCATCAACGATCTCACCAAGCGCAGCTTCATCACGAGTGAGCAATCGCTCTGCCAGGCCCGAGTCGTCCTTGCGGCTCATCCCGGAATGGTAGTCACAAAAGCGCCCGAGGGCCACGACGACTCACGACGTCACGTAGGTGGGATTCGAGAGTCGCCATAGTCGCTCGCCACTCGACCACTCTTCGGTCGGCCCCAATCCAACTGCTTGGGCGACCCGAGCCGAGGCTTCGTGGTCGGGATGGATATGGGCGACCACCTCCCGGACTCCCTTGGTAAGGAGGAAGGCGACGAGAGCGTGCGCGGCCTCGGACGCGTATCCCTGCCCCTGAGCCTCGACGGCCAGGACCCATGCCATTTCGGCGACCGACTGCGAATCCTCGACAGAGACCGTCGCCTGCAGCGTGCCCAGAGGCAGCTCGCAGGCGCGTTCGCGGATCACCCAATTGAGCCACCGTTCCCGTCCGTCGGGCGAGACCCGGCCGGCCCACAGCTCGAACGAGCGGCGAAGCTCGGCGATGTTTGCGGGATGGCCACCCGTGAAACGGTGGAGCCGTTGATCGTCCAGGACACCCACGAGCTCCTCTGCGTCGGCGGGAACGAGCGGCGCCAGCAGCAGGCGCTCGGTCGTCAGTTGAGGATTCCAGTCGTCGTCACTTATGTGACGGTCCTCTCCGGGGCTCCCGCCCGGACCCCCCGTCCCCATGCGCCCGCCGCTGCCACGCAACCGGTCAGGTGGAGCCGTGAGCCGCGAGCTCGTCGCACTTGGCCCGGATCGCCTCGGCCGCCGCGGCGAGCTCGGCGCGTTCGTCGCCGGTGAGCTCGAGCTCGACTATCTCCTGTACACCTCCGGGGCCGAGCCGGGCCGGGACGCCGAGGTAGACATCCTTGATCCCATACTGGCCCGTGGTCCAGGCGCAGGTCGGTAATATCTCATCGCCGCCCGCCAGAAGCGCGTCCACCATCCGGGCCGCAGACGATGAGGGCGCATAGAAAGCGCTTCCCTTCTTCAGGTAACCGACGATCTCGGCCCCCGCATCGCGCGTGCGCGTGAACAGCTTCTGCAGGTCCTCCTCGCTCATCAGGTCGGGAAGCGACCTGCCCCCGACGGTCGCGTGCCGGGGAAGGGCAAGCATTTGATCGCCGTGCGAGCCGAGAGTCATCGCCTCGACCGAGCGGGGCGCGACGTCTAGCTGTTCCGCGATGAAGTAGCGAAGGCGGGAGGAGTCGAGCACTCCGGCCATTCCCATCACGCGCTCTTTCGGGAAGCCGCTGGCAACCGAAGCCAGAAACGTCATCTCGTCGAGAGGATTCGAGACGACCACGATGACGCACTCCGGGGAGTGCTCGACTATCGAGGTCGTGACACCTTTGACGATCTCAGAGTTCTTCTCGAGAAGATCCATGCGGCTCATGCCGGGCTTGCGCGGGAGGCCTGCGGTGATCACCACCACGTCGGACTCCGCGGTGTTGGCGTAGTCGTTCGTGCCGCTCACGCGACAGTCAAACCCCTCAACGGGCGCGGAGTGACTGATATCGAGAGCGAGCCCTTGGGGAAGACCTTCGACGATGTCGATCATCACGACTTCGTCGGCGAGGTCCTTTTCTGCGACGCGACGCGTGACGTTCGACCCCACATTGCCGGCGCCCACGACGGTTACCTTGCGACTTGCGTCGGCCATGTTCGTTGCTTCCCCTCTGTCGTCCACTTTATGCCCGCCGCGTGAGTCACGACGATTGCTTTACGAGTGTGCTTCGAGCTTACCTACGACGGCGTCTGCAACCTCAGATGTGCCCACGGCCGAGGGGTCATCGCGGTCCGGCTTCATGTCGTAGGTAACATCCTTGCCCTCGGCGATGATTGCAGCGATGGCCGCCTCGAGGCGATCCGCCGCCTCTTCCTCTTGGATATGCCTAAGCAGCAGACTGCCCGACAGCATCATGGCCATGGGGTTCACCTTGTTCTGGCCCGTGTACTTGGGGGCCGAGCCGTGCGTTGGCTCGAACACCGCGGCTTCGTCCCCGATGTTGCCCCCGGGGGCCACGCCGAGGCCTCCAATCAGCCCTGCCCCGAGATCCGAGATGATGTCGCCGTAGAGATTGGGCAGAACCAAAACGTCGTACAGCTCGGGCTTCTGAACGAGCTGCATGCACATGTTGTCGACGATCCGCTCTTCGAATTCCACTCCTGAGGCTTTGTACTCTTCCGCAACCTCGGTTGCGGTCTTCAGGAACAGTCCGTCGGAGAACTTCATGATGTTCGCCTTGTGCACGGCGGTGACCTTCTTGCGCCCTTCCTTGACTGCGTAGTCGAACGCAGCCGAGACGATCCTTCTCGTGCCCGTAACTGAGATGGGCTTGATCGAGATGCCCGAGTCTTTCCGGATGCGTCTGGCTCCTAGATCGGCCATGAAATCGATTAGCTTGGCCGCCTCAGGCGAACCCTGCTCGAACTCGATGCCGGCATAGAGGTCCTCGTGGTTCTCTCTCACAATCACAAGATCAATGTCCTCGTAACGTGAACGCACGCCGGGATACGACTTGCAGGGCCGCAGGCACATGTAGAGGTCGAGCTCTTTGCGAAGAGCGACGTTGACGCTGCGGAACCCTGTTCCCACCGGAGTAGTGATCGGCCCCTTGATCGCAACGCCGTTTGACCGAATCGAATCGAGGACGTTGTCGGGCAGCGGAGTTCCGTACTCCTCCATTACGTCCATGCCCGCGTGCTGAACGTCCCAGTCGAAGGAAACGCCCGTCGCCTCCAGCACTCTCCTGGTCGCCTCGGATATCTCGGGGCCCGTGCCATCCCCAGGGATAAGCGTGACGCGATGAGTCTTGTGCGACATCAAGAGTCTCCCCTCCTCGAGCGCCAGGATGGCTCGCATCGAAACTACCCGATGGGCCCGAGCTAGAGGCTGTCGCGCGCAAAGGGGGCGCCACCATCGACGCCCCCCTTGCTGCTGCTCAGTCGAGAAGGCTGGTCATCGTCCGAGCCGTCGTCCTCGTCCTCAACCTCACTCTCGTCTTCGGAGTCATCGTCCGAGCGTTTGACGCGCTCAATCAACGAAATCCGGCAGACCGAGAACAGAGGCGGAGGTTGCCACGGAGTCTTCTGTCGATGTTCAGTATGCGATCACGGGTAGGTCCCCAAACTACAGGTATGTGATTTTCGAGCGCCTTCAGACCCCCGTAAGTTGCTCAAAGGGACCACCCCCTTCTGGCCAATCGGTCCCCCATATCGCTAGCATTTGAGGGAAAGGTAATGCTGGGGAATACGTGGACAAATCCCTAGCATTTTAGGGATATGCCTTCCCTCATGACAACACTGCTGCCATACGACCCGGCGCCCCTCCGGCCGCTGACCGAGAAGCTGGATGCATGGCGCCAACGCCTCGACTACAAGGGCGTTCTTCCTCGCGCCTGGGCCGGCCATTTACGCCGAGAGCTGGAGGCAGAGGCAATCGCCGCCTCCACCTCGATGGAGGGCGTCCCGGTCACCGTCGACGAGGTTCGCCGGATCCTTGCCGGAGAGCCTCCTCCCGAAGTCCGCCGCGAAGACCGAGAGCTGGTTGAGGGCTACCGAGAAGCCATGGAATTCGTTTTCCGGCGGGCTGACGATCCTGCCTTCCGATGGAATCGGGAGCTACTTGTCGCTTTGCATGACCGAATCTTGGCTGGCCGCTACGACCATGGGGCCGGAAGGATCCGCACAGACAAACCGGCCCTTGTCGTTAACCGGGCGGCGGGAAAACAGGTCTTCTTACCGCCTGCCGGGGAGGACGTCCCCGACTTAGTTGATGAAGCTTGCTCGCGCATGGAAGAGGGTCATCCCCACCCCGGGATCGCGGCAGGCTGGATTCACGTGGCCGTTGCGGCCATTCACCCCTTCCATGATGGGAACGGAAGGGGTGCCCGCGTTTGCGCCTCACTCAGCATGTACAGGGGTGACTTCAAAAGACCGGAGTTCACCTCTCTCGAGGAATGGTGGGGTCATCACCTGGAGGAGTACTACGGCGGGTTCAGGTGTCTCGGCGACGCGTTCGACCGAGAGGCGGATGTCACGCCATTTCTCCAGGCGCACCTCGAAGCGCAGCTTCACCAGGTGAGGGCGCTCGACAATCGAGAGAAGGTAGAGCGTCAAATATGGACAGCTCTGGAAGGGGCCGCCGAGGACGCCCATTTGGATCGACGTCTCGTCAATGCTTTGTGGGACGCGTTCTTCGGGAGGGAAGTCACGGCCGGGTACTACCGATCGTTGGCCGATGTGAGCCCCGCGACCGCCACAAACGACCTCGCGGCCGCTGTCTCCTCAGGCCTGCTCATCCCGGAGGGTCAAAGACGTGGCCGGCGGTACGTTCCCGGCGACCGTCTCTGCCAACTGGTAGCCGCCGCAATCAATGCTGAGGTGTCGGGACCTCCGCATGTTGCTCGGGCAGTCATCGTTTCTGACTTGAGCCGGCGCCTGACGCTCAGTGGCGAGGCTCTTGGAACTGAGAATCACCACTCACCACCGGGCCGACGAAAGACCGGTAAGACTGCTTGACATAGGGAACGTATGTTCGATATAGTGGTCAGACGCGCTTTCCCGGGGCTGCGGAGGTTTTCATGGAGCTACGCAGCGCCACCAACATCGAGCTCGCCGCCGAGCTCGACTCCAAGCATCAAGCCGTGGCCTCGGCCCAGCGTCGCCTGCTCGAGGTCGTCGCCGAGTGCGACCGCTCGGAGGTGTGGCAGAGCGAAGGCTGTAGAGACCTTGCCCAGTGGCTATCGATCCGTGTGGGGATCTCCAACTGGGCGGCGAGGCGGTGGATCAACGCCGCACACGCTCTTCCTTGCCTCCCGCACACGAGCGACGCGCTCGACACCGGGGCCCTGGGTCTCGACAAGGTCGTCGAGCTCTGCCGCTTTGCCGTGCCCGAGACCGAGCGGAAACTGATCATGTGGGCGCGGCGGGTGAGCGTGGCGGCGATCCGCCGCAAGGCCGATCTCGAGGCCCGCCCTTCTCAGGAAGACATCCTAGAAGCCGACAAGACGCGTTTTCTTCACTACTGGTGGTTCGACGACGGCAGGAGGCTCGGTCTCGAGGGCTCTCTGCCCGCCGACCAGGGAAGCGTTGTCGCAAGAGCCCTGGATCGCCTGGCTGATCGAGCGCCCGACATCATCGAAGACGACTGCGAGGCCGGTCCCACCGAGTCACTGGAGACTCGCCGGGCCGATGCTTTGTTCATGATGGCATCGAGCGCCATCGCAGACGATCACGACCCGGAGCGGGCCACGGTGGTGGTGCACGCCGAGCTCGATGCTCTCATAGGAGACCAGCGCGGCTGTGAGATCGAAGGCGGCCCGGTGATCCACCCCGAGACGGCTCGCCGGCTGTCGTGCGACGCCCGGCTGCAGGTAGTCCTCGAAGATGCAGCCGGTGACGCCGTGGGCATCGGGCGCACGGCGCGCAGCGCGCCCGCGTGGCTCTTGCGCCAGCTCCGCTACCGGGACCGTGCTTGCACCTTCCCGGGTTGTGAGTCAAAGCGTTTCCTTCATGCGCACCACATCGAGCACTGGGCCCGCGGCGGTTCGACCGACCTTTCAAACCTGGTCCTTGCGTGCACCTTTCACCACAAGCTTGTCCATGAATACGGGTGGAAGGTCGCGCTGAGCTCGGGGGGAAGCGCCTGCTGGTTCCGCCCCGACGGCAGGCGTTTCGATCCCGGGCCTGGAGCGCAAGAGGTACCAGAGCGCGCTCCTCCGTTGGAGCACCTCGTATCGGTTGCGTAAGGGACTGACATCCTCCAATTACTCCGGCACCCGCTTTCGCGGGAGCAGCTCACATCGGCGCGCAGTCTGAGACGTATCACGTCGGCGATCTCGACCGCCCGCGTGCTTTTCAGCTCAGTGTGCAGGGTTGTTCCCCATAGTCCCTGGCCGGAGTCACACATCCGGCCTGCTAAGAACGGATCCCGGCGAGCTTGGTGACGTTGCTGAGGAGCATGGCGATCGTCATCGGGCCCACTCCGCCGGGCACGGGGGTGATTGCCCCACAGATCTCCGCCACCGCTTCGAAGTCCACGTCTCCGGTGAGCCCGGCGTCGGTGCGATTGATCCCCACGTCGATGACCGTCGCGCCGGGAGCGACCATCGGGGCCGTCACGGCTTTCGCTCGACCTAGAGCCGCAACCAAGATGTCCGCGCGACGCGTATGCGCGGCCAGATCGACGGTGCCCGTATGACAGACGGTGACGGTCGAGTTGGCCCCCGGGCCCTTCTGCATCAGCAAGCAGGCGAGCGGCTTGCCGACGATGTTGGATCGCCCCACCACGACGACGTCGGCGCCTTGCGTATCTATGCCCGAGCGCACCAGCATCTCCTGAATGCCGGCCGGGGTCGCCGGAGCAATCGTCCCGGTCCCCGATAACAAGCGCCCGAGGTTGTAAGGATGGAACCCATCGGCGTCCTTGCCGGGGTCGACGGCGTCGAGAACCCTCTGCTCGTCGATGTGCGCCGGGAGCGGAAGCTGCACCAGGATCCCGTG
>JACDBF010000279.1 GCA_013695055.1 Actinomycetota bacterium | reverse complement strand
GCCCCGGGCCACCAGCCAGAAGAGAGCATCGCCGAGGGCGTCCGGACCGGAGCGGTCGAGGGCGGCGGAGAGTCGCTCCGAGATCTCCTCGTCGCCGGCCGCGAAACCAACCGCCGCAGCTCGCTTTTGGGTCTTGTGGGCGCCCAAGAGCGCGGGGAGGCCGTGCGCGATGCCCTCGAACGACCCGGTTCGACTTTTCTCGGTCTTCTTCATGGCCTCCCAGGAAGCCACCACCTCGGCCGCGCTCGAAGTGCTCGCGTCGCCGAAGACGTGGGGATGACGGCGCACGAGCTTGTCGGCGATTCCGCAGGTCACCCCGGCGATGTCGAAGCGCCCCTCCAGCTCGGCGAGGCGGGCATGGAACAAGACTTGGAGCAGCACGTCGCCCAGCTCCTCTTCGAGATCGGCCCCCTCCTCGCCGAGGTCGATAGCCTCGATGACCTCGTGGGCCTCCTCGAGCAGATGGACCTTCAGAGTCTCGTGCGTCTGCTCGTTGTCCCATGGGCAACCGTCGGCGCTGCGCAGGCGGGCCATGATCGTCACGAGAGTGGCGAATGCCGCCGCCGCAGAGCGCACGACGGGGGCCGCGTGGGCCGCCGACAGCCCATCGGGAGAGGCGGCCGCGCCCGCCGTCACCTCCGCTCCGGCCGAAGCCAGCGCGCTCAGCCGGCTGGAACGGGGGTCGCACACCAGCGCCGATCCGTGCTTGTGAGCCTCCGGCTCCAACCCATCTTCGACCGCTGCAGTCGGGACGCCGGCGTTCTCTAAGCGGCTGCGTAGCGGATGATCGGGAACCTCGAATATGACGAGGTCGCGAAACGAGAGCGCGTCAAACTCGGAGACGGTAAGCGAGGGCGCGTCGCCGGCGGCTAATGGGACTACGAGCAGCGGCATGCGCGCCTCGGAGATCGGGCGGGCGCTACGGTCCGCCGCCACCCTCTTCGGCTCCCGGCACATCCTCCGCAGTCGCGTTGACGACCTGCTGGGTTTCGAGGTCGAACTCGCCGTAGCGGGGGTTGACCTCGACGCCGGCGGACTCGTAGGCCTCGACCAGATATTCCTGCCACGCCTTGTCCGAGCGTGAGCCCCCGACCGTCTGAGCGATCTCGGCCTTGGCGGCGCCGAACGGCCGGGTGCGCCGCCCCGTGAGACGGATCAGATGGAATCCGAACTCGGTCTGGACCGGACCGGATATCTCGCCTATCTCGAGCTCCTCCAGCGCGTTCGCGAAGGGGACCACGTAGTTGGACGGCGACGCCCATCCGAGGTCGCCGCGGCTTTCCTTCGCGTTCGGCTCGGTGGACTCTTTGGCGGCGAGCCTGCCGAATAGACTGACCATCTCCCCCTTCGGAGCGGCCTCGAGCTGGTCCGAAAGGTTTTCGGCCAGGGCCATCTCTTCCACCAGGATGTGCGAGGCCCTAACTTCCTTGTAGTCGTCGAGGTGGTCCTCGTAGTAGGCGCGCAGCTCCTGGTCGGAGGGAGTGAGGTCGCCGGTCACCTTCTTGCGAAGCTCCTGCTCGATAAGCTGGTCGGTAACGAGCTCATCGAGCTCGGCCTCCGTCAGGCCTTGCTGCTTGAGGGCGTCCAGGAAAGCCGTTTCGTCACCTTGAAACTGGGCCTTGATCTCCTCGAGCCGCGCGCTCAGCTGGTCGTCCGAGATGTCGATGTTCATCTCCTCCGCCTCAGCGCGCAGCACGTAACGGCGGATGAGCTGCGAGACATAGCTTTGCTCGAAGAGGCGCCGAGCCTGCGACTCGCCCTGTTGCTGGGAGAGCTGGTCGAAGCCCGGACTGTCCTCGAACTTCTCGAAGGCCTCGGTGACTTCGGCGGTCTCGATGGTGCGGTCTCCGACCGACGCGGCGGGCCGGCTTCCGGCGGGGCCGGAATCGCCGCACGCGGAAAAAGCGAGGACGGAGGCGAGCAGCGCGGCTGCTAAGGGCAGTCTCTTCACGCGGCCGAGGTTAACTGTTCCAGAAGGTTTGTCACCCATGCGACCACGCCGGACTTGGGCACCAGCCGTTCGGGGATCAACAGCGTCTGAGTCGAAGGACGCCATTCGGCCTCGGGCATGAGTCTCTGCAGCCTCACCTGACGCGAGTCTTCGAGCTCGACCGGGCGGATACGCAGATTGCGGGCAACGGTCGCGGCCTCGGTGATGCCGGCGTCGGCCATGAGCCGCCTTAGAGAGGCGACCTCGAAAAGCGCATTCACCGGGGCGGGGGCCGGCGAGCCATAGCGGTCCTCGATCTCGGCCCTTACCTCCGCTAGATCCGGAGCGGTCCTGGCGGCGGCGATCTTGCGATAGGCCTCGAGCCGGAGCTTTTCTCCGGCCACGTAATCCTTGGGAATGTAAGCCTCGAGCGGCAGATCGATCCGGACCTCGACCTCCTCGTGCCACGGCAGGCCCTTGGCCTCGTCGACCGCCGACGCCACCAGTTTGATGTAGAGGTCGAAGCCGACCTCTGAGATATGGCCGTGCTGCTCGGATCCCAAGAGGTTGCCGGCCCCTCTTATCTCAAGGTCGCGCATTGCGATTCGAAATCCCGAGCCCAGGCCCGCATGCTCGGCGATCGTCTTCAGCCGCTCGTAGGCCGGCTCGGTCAGAGAGCGATCCGGGGGAAAGAAGAGATAAGCGTAGGCGCGTTCGTGCGCGCGGCCCACCCTGCCCCGCAACTGATACATCTGTGAAAGTCCCAGCAAGTCGGCGCGTTCTACGATCAACGTGTTCACCGTCGGGATGTCGAGCCCCGATTCGATGATCGTGGTGCACACGAGGACGTTCGTCTTGGCCGCACCGAAGTCGATCATGGTTTGCTCGAGAAGCTTCTCGTCCATCTGACCGTGAGCAATGCCGATGCGGGCTTCGGGGACGAGCTCGCGCAGGCGCCCGCCGGCCATGTCGATGGTATCGACGCGGTTGTGCACGTAGAAGACCTGGCCGTCCCGCAAGAGCTCTCGCCGCACGGCCGAAGAGACGACTTCGTCTTCATACTCCCCGACGTAGGTCATAACAGGATGCCGGTTCTCCGGCGGAGTGTCGACGATCGACATATCGCGAATGCCCGACATAGCCATCTCGAGAGTTCGCGGTATCGGTGTGGCGGTCAATGTCAGAATGTCGACACTCGCTCGCAAGGATTTCAGCTTTTCCTTTTGCTCTACGCCGAAGCGCTGCTCTTCGTCGACGATGACGAGGCCGAGATCTCGAAAGGCGACGTCGGCCTGCAGCAGCTTGTGCGTGCCGATCACCACATCAATCTTGCCTTCGGCTGTGCCTTCGAGCATCCTCCTCGACTCGGCCGGCGACAGGAAGCGCGACAGCATGCCCACTCGAAGGGGGAAGTGCCTGAAGCGCTCGACGAATGTGGCGTGGTGCTGTTGCGCCAAAATCGTCGTGGGAACAAGCACGGCCACTTGCTTCCCGGCGGCGACCGCCTTGAAGGCAGCCCGCACGGCGATTTCGGTCTTGCCATAGCCGACATCTCCACACACCAGCCGGTCCATGGGTAGCGGCCGTTCCATATCGTCTTTGACCTCGTCGACCGCGCGCAGCTGATCGGGAGTCTCCTCATAGGGAAACGAATCTTCGAGCTCTCGTTGCCAGGGAGTATCCGGCCCGAAGACAAAACCCTGGGCGCGCAGACGTTTCGCGTAGAGCGTGACCAGCTCTTGTGCTATCTCGCGGGCCTTGCGCCGGACGCGCCTCTTGGTGCGGCCCCATTCGCCGGAACCGAGCCGGTTGACCTTGGGAGCCTCGCCACCGACATACTTCGAGATCAAATCGATCTGATCGCTCGGAACGTACAGCCGATCGCCCTTTGAATATTCGATGATGAGGTATTCGCGGTGCACCCCGAGCAGCGCGCGGTCGACCATGCCCGCGTACCGGCCGATGCCGTGGACCTCGTGCACCACGTAGTCCTTCTCGGCGAGATCAAGGGGGCCGGAAGTCTCTCGTTTGTGGGCTTGCATGCGACGGCGAGCAGCCCCTGAACGCCTGCCGGTGA